>CAYRNG010000024.1:0-10760 GCA_964425395.1 uncultured Candidatus Kuenenia sp.
CTGCGTCGCCCGCGGGCGGGGGCGAGCCGGGGGCGGAGGGGCCTTCCTCGGGGGCGCGGGTTCTTGGGAGGGGACGGCGCCGAGCGTGTCGGCGAGGGAGTCCCAGGGGTCGTGGCCAGCGGGGTCCGACATGATGTCCTGCACGAGGGGGAAGGGAATGCCAGCCCTCAGGATACACCATGGCCGGTCCGGTCAGCGAGATGGGGGCCGCCGCGACCGACCGGGGCGGACGGGGCCGCCCCCCCGGGTGCCCCGCCGCCCCGATCTTCAAGTCGCGGCCTGCCTGCCGGTCAGGGGGCGAACAGCCCCTCCAGCGACCGGATCATGCTGCCGTTGTCGGCCACCTCGAACAGCGGCCGGTACGGGCTGGCCAGGCTGCGGCGGGAGCGGCCCGCCGGGTACCAGACGAGGTTCATCGAGACGTTCCAGGCCGCCGGCGAGAAGGTGGTCGACACGCCGTCTTCGGCGAGCGTCACCTGGTTGTTGCGACCCGGGATCACGTACGTGAAGGTGCTTTCCAGGGCCAGCGAGCGGTGGAGTGGCGTCCGCACGATGGCCCCCACGAGCCCCTCCTCTTCGTCGGTGCCGCCACCCCAGACCTTCAGTTCGTTGGCATCGCCGAACTGCACCCGGTAGAAGCCGGCGTAGAGGTTGAGGGTGTCGGCCACGGCGGACACCGGCACCCGCGGGCCGAACAGCGAGAGGTTGTTGGTGATGTTGGAGGCTCCCCAGAAGCCGAACTCGTGGTAGCCCCAGACGTAGCTCAGCTCGTAACGGATCTGGGCGAGGTCGATATTGTCGAACCAGCTGTCGTGGAGATAGTCGTAGACGATGCCGCCCTGCAGGCCCCGGCCCTCGAAGGCCCGGGTGAAGAAGCCGGTCGTCAGGAACTGCTGATCGCGGGCATTGGTCTGGAGCCGCGAGTTGCCGACCTGAATCGCCGTCGGCTGGAAGTTGCTCTGCACGCCCCTCCAGCCGACCTGCCAGCCGACTCCGAAGGCGTTCCAAAACGGCATCGCCCAGTTGAGATACTCGTTGGTGCCGAAGTTGCCGTTGATGCCCAGGTCGGTGGCGTTGGTGAAGCCGGTCACACCGGCGCTGGCCGTGAGGTCGCGGTACCACTTCCAGCCGTAGTAGGGGCGGCCGAACTGTCGCAGCCAGCCGCAGATCCTGCCGTGGTGCTGGCAGATCGGCAGGAGCCACTCCTCGTCCTCGCAGGCGTAGGGATCGTCGTAGAAGCTCTCGACGTGGAGCTGCGCGGGATAGTCGCCGAGCAGCAGGCCGCCATCGGCATAGCCGCCGGAGCCCGCGCCATACCCGGGGCCCGAGCCATACTCAGAGCCGCCATATTCAGCCCCGGGCATTTCGAAGGCGTAGCCGTCGTCGGGCAGTTCGAGCCCGGGGCCGATGGCCTCGTATTCAGGTGCCGGGCGGGGGGCGGCCATCCGGGGACCGGCGGCGCCGGCCTCGGCGGCGGGATCGGTGGCCGATGTCGGCAGGCGATCGCGGCCGCTACTGCCGGGGGCGACCCGTCCGGGCACGACGGCATCGTCGAGCCCCGCCGCCATCGGGCCCTGGGTCATCACCGAGGGGATGCCATCGACGTTCATGGCCAGCCGCTCGGGCCGCTGCGGGGCGGCCGGGCGATCGGCGGCGTAGCGAGGAGCGAGGCCTCCGCCGAGCCGCTCTTCGGTGGCGACGGGCCGCATCGGCTGGGCGGGGCCACGGGCCGGCTGGCTGCCGGGGCCAGGGGGCGTCCGCATCACCCGCACGCCGAACAGGGCGTCGGGATTCTGAGGATCGTAGAGCCGCGGCGAGAAGCCGCTCTGGGGCGGCTCGGGCCGCCGGGTGTCGGCCGGTCGCGGGGCAGCCGGGCGAACCGGAGCCGCGGCGTCAGTTCGCATCCGGGGCGACGGCGTGACCACGGGCACCCGATCGGGCAGGACCACGCTTGCCGGCGGGGCCTCGATCTCACCGCTGCCGGCCGCCTCGCCGGCCTTCGCCGTGACGGGCTCGGGCTGATGCAGAGCCGGATCGAAGTCGACCCGCGGGGTGCTGAGCCGATGCGGCGTCCACTTGAGACTGTCGTCTCCCTCGTCGGCCGCCAAAGGCCGGGCAGCTGATGCCAGGGCAACCGCGGCCGCCGAGGCCAGAAGAGCCGAGTGGATGAAGCCGAGTCGCGCGTTCATGTCCGTCACCTCCGAGCGGCAGATTCGCTCCGGCCACCAGGCCGCGGCAAACTCTGCTCGATCGGTAGGGATATCGGCATCGGCACCCGCCGAACTTCCGCCAAAATCGACGCGATCGGCAGGGGTTGCCCAGCCTGCCGCGTCAGCTCCGCGGGGCGGGGGCCTCGAGGGCCTGGGCAAGATCGGCAACGAGGTCGGCCGGGTCCTCGATCCCGCAGGCCAGCCGGATCATGTTGTCGGGGATCCGGAAGACCTCCCGGTCAGCGGGGCTGTAGTTCCAGTAGCTCATCACGAGCGGCTGCTCGATCAGCGATTCCACCCCCCCGAGGCTCGGCCCGATGCGGGGAATGCGGACGGAGTCGATGACGGCGGCCGTCTCCTGCCAGCTCGCCGGCCGGCCGGCTGCGTCCTTGACGAAGAAGGTCACCAGCCCGCCGAAGCCCCGCATCGTCCGGACGGCCACGTCGTGATAGGGATGGCTCTCGAGGCCGGGGTAGAGCACCCGTTCGACCCGTGGATGCTCCTCCAAAAACCGGGCCACGGCCAGGCCGTTGGCGTTGTGCCGCTCCATCCGCAGGGCGAGCGTCTTGAGGCCCCGCTCGAGCAGATAGGCGTTGTGGGGCGAGTTGACGCCCCCCATGATGCCCCGCAGGCTGCGGACCGGCTCGAGCAGCTCCCCGCGGCCGGTCACCGCCCCGGCCAGGAGGTCGTTGTGGCCGCCGAGATACTTGGTGGCCGAGTGGATCACCAGGTCCACGCCGGCGGAGAGCGGCTGGAGGTTGTAGGGGGTGCAGAGCGTGGCGTCGATGAGCGTCAGCACGCCGTGGCGGCGGCCGAGGGCCGCGAACCGCTCGGCGTCGACCACGCTCAGGTGCGGGTTGGTGGGCGATTCGCTGATCAGGAACTTCGTCCGCGGCCCGATCGCCGCCTCCATCGCGGCGTAGTCGCCGGTGGCCACCTCGTGGTAGCCCACGCCGAACCGGGTCAGGTGCTTGCGGCAGAACTCGCGGCTCCGGTGGTAGCACTCGTCGAAGAAGATGATCTCGTCGCCGGCGCTGACGTGGGCCATCAACAGCCCCACGAAGGCGGCCATCCCGCTGGCGAACAGCACCGCCTCCTCGCCGCCGTCGAGGGCCGCCAGCTTCCGCTCCACCACCCGCTCGCCGGGGTTGCCGTAGCGGCCATATTCCTCGCGGTCTTCCTTGCCCTCGAGGAAGTCCATGATCGCCTGGGTATCGGCGAAGGTGTAGGTGCTGGCCGCAAAGATCGGGTCGGTGATCGCGTGGCCCGGCTTGAGGCGGGCCTCGCCGGCGTGGACCGCGGTTGTGGATGGCCCGGCTGCACCGCCGCCGGTCGCTCTGGCGGCCGCGGATCCAGCCGCCTGTGGTGACGCGTTGTCGGTGAGCATGCCTTCTTCCTGCGGCCCGGCACGACACGCGGCGGGCGACGCTTCATCAACGAGTGTAGTCGGGCCTCCGGAGGCCGGCAATAATGGAGGCTGGTGTCATCGCGCCGTCCGATCTCGCCTTCCCAGGTCCTCCATGCCGCGTTCCGCTGCTCCCTCGCCCCCCACCCCGCGGCCCCTCTGGCCGCCCCGGCGGGTCTGGATCACCCTCTCCTCGCTGGCGACCGCTGCGGTGCTCGTGCGGGCCGGCCTCTTGGAGATGGTGGCCGGGAGCATCGTCGATCAGGCGGTGCGAAACATCATCACACTGATCCTGGCCTTCGCGGGGCTCGTCTCGCTCGTGCTCTGGCTGCTCCGCGAAAGCGGCCATCCGATCGCGGTCAAGCGGACCGTGGGCTGGGGTCTGGTGGGGCTCGTGCTGGCCGGCCTGGCGGCCCTGCGGATCGAGCGGGTCTCGGGCGACCTCGTGCCGGAGTTTCGCTTTCGCTGGAGCCCGTCGCCCGACCGACTCCTGCCGGCAGCCGACTCGGCGGGCCGAGCGGCTGGTGAGGCGGCCGACTGGACGGCGACCCCGACTGATTTCCCCCGGTTCCTCGGACCTACCGGCACGGCCGGCCTCGCTGGCCCGCAGCTTGATCCCGACTGGCAGGCCCGGCCGCCGGAGCTCCGCTGGCGAGAGCCGATCGGCGCCGGCTGGAGCGGCTTCGCCACCTGCGGCGACCACGCCGTCACGCTCGAGCAGCGGGGCGACGAGGAGCTGGTCACCTGCCGAAGCATCGCCACGGGCCGGCTGGAGTGGGCCGTGCCGGTGCGGGCCCGGCATGCCACCGTCTTGGGCGGCGTGGGGCCGCGGTCCACGCCCACGATCGATTCTGGCACGGTGTTCACGACCGGCGGCACCGGCTGGCTCCATGCCATCAACGGGGCCACCGGAAAGGTGGCCTGGAAGAAGAACGTGCTGGCCGACCTGGGCATCGATCCCGCGGCCCACGACGAGGGGATTCCCTGGGGCCGGGCCGGCTCGCCGCTGGTGACCGGATCGCTCGTGATCGTGCCGGGGGGCAGCCCGCGGCGGGAGCCGGGCCCGGGGGGCGGCCGGGCGGTGTCGCTCGTGGCCTACGACCGGGCCAGCGGAGACCGCCGCTGGACGGCCGGCAATGAGCAGATCAGCTACGTCACGCCGGAGCTCGTGCGGGTGGGCGAGCGGGAGGTGGTGCTCGCGGTGAACGAAGCCCGCGTCGTGGCCTACGACCCGGCCGACGGCAGCGAGCTCTGGGCCTTCGACTGGCCGGGCCACTCAAACTCCGATGCCACCTGCTCGCAGGCCCGCCTGCTCGCCGACGGACGGATCTTCATCTCCAAGGGCTACGGGATCGGGGCGGCGGTATTCGCGGCCGCCGCCGACGCGGCCGCGGGCGGCCAGCCCGCCTTCGCCGCCGTCTGGCGGCAGCCGGGCTTCTTGAAGACGAAGTTCACCAATGTTGCGATCCACGAGGGCCATGCCTACGGGCTCTCCGACGGGATCCTGGAGTGCGTCCGGCTCGCCGACGGCAGCCGCCGCTGGAAGAAGGGCCGCTACGGCCAGGGGCAGGTCTTGCGGGTCGGCGAGCTGCTCGTGGTGCAGGCCGAGGATGGGGTGGTGGTGCTCGTCGAGTGCCAGCCCGAGCGGCACGTCGAGCGGGGCCGGCTGGCGGCCATCAGCGGCCAGACCTGGAACAATCCCTGCCTGGCCGGCGACCGGCTCCTGGTTCGCAACGCCCAGGAAGCGGCCTGCTTCACGCTCCCGGTGCTGGCCTCAGGTCCGGTGGACGCCGCCCCATGACCGTCGACCCCGAAAGAGAGCCCGCCGCAGAGCCCACAGCGGGTGAGCTGGCCGGCCAGACGGCGCTCGTCACCGGCGGCACGAGCGGCATCGGCCGGGCGGTGGCCCTGGCGCTCGCCGCCGCCGGCAGCCGGGTGGCGATCCAGGGCCGCTCGGCCGAGAAGGCTGCCGCCGTGGCCGCCCTGCTCGGCGCGGCCCATGCCGGCACGTTCCTGGCCGACCTCGCGGTGGCCGGCGAGCCTGAGCGGCTGGCGGCCGAGGTGGCCCAGAGCCTGCCCGACCTCGATGCGGCGGTGCTCTTCGCGGGGGCCGACGTGCTCACCGGTGAACCGGCCGGCTGGTCGTTCGAGCGGAAGCTGGCCGAGCTGCTCCAGGTGGACGTGACGGCCACGATGCTCCTCGGCCGGGCCCTCGGCCGGCAACTCAAGGCGCGGGGGCGGGGCGTGGTGATCACCTGCGGCTGGGATCAGGCGGCCGTGGGGATGGAGGGAGACAGCGGCGAGCTGTTTGCGGCGGCCAAGGGTGCCGTGATGGCCTTCACCCACAGCCTGGCCCGCTCGCTGGGCCCCGAGGTGCGGGTCAACTGTGTGGCCCCCGGCTGGATCAAGACGGCCTGGGGTGCCGGGGCGAGCGCGGCCTGGCAGCGGCGGGCCGTCCGCGAGAGCATGCTCGGCCGCTGGGGCACGCCGGAGGACATCGCGGGCGTGGTGCGGTGGCTCGTGTCGCCGGCGGCCGGGTTCGTGACCGGCCAGGTCGTGCCGGTCAACGGCGGTTTCCGCCGGGCCTGAAGGTCGCAACCCACGCGGCTCTTCTTGGTCGCCCGGTCAGGCGAGGATGCCCGTGACCAGATTTCCGTGCACGTCGGTGAGCCGGTAATCGCGGCCCTGGAAGCGGTAGGTGAGCCGCGTGTGGTCGAAGCCCAGCAGATGGAGGAGCGTGGCGTTGAGATCGTGCACGTGCACGGAATCCTCGGCCACGTTGAACCCGAAATCGTCGGTCCTGCCATACACGTGGCCCGCCTTGATGCCGCCGCCGGCCAGCCACATCGTGAAGGCGCGGTTGTGGTGGTCTCGGCCGTCGTTGCCCCCCTGCACCATCGGCGTGCGGCCGAATTCACCCCCCCAGATCACGATCGTGTCGTCCAAGAGGCCCCGATCCTTCAAATCCATCACCAGCGCCGCCGAGGCCCGCTCGGTGTCGTCGCAGTTCTTCTTGATACCTTTCGTGAGATCGCCGTGCTGATCCCAGGCTTCGTGGAAGAGTTGCACGAACCGTACGCCCCGCTTCAAGAGCCGCCGCGCGAGCAGGCAGTTGCGGGCATAGCCAGGCTGGTTGGGATCGGAGATGCCGTAGCGGGCAAGTGTTTCCTTCGACTCGTCAGCGAGGTTCATGAGCCCGGGGGCGCTCGACTGCAGACGGTAGGCCATTTCGTAGGCCTGGATGCGAGCCGCTGTCTCGGGATCGCCAAACTGGCTCACCGCCATCTCGTTCCCGATGTCCAGCGAATCAGCGGGATCGATCGCGCGAGATTATCGCGGCTCGAGTCTGCCCCCGACGCGAATCCGACGATCGAGACGCTTGATCGAATCGCGCACGCCCGCGGCGTGGAGCTTTGCATCTCGATCGTCGAGCGGCCGCCGACCGCACAGGGCTGAGCGAAGGCGGATCAAGACGACCGGTCGGCTCGAGAGCGAGGGGCTTTCGTGGCCGACGCACCGCGGACGCGTGGCGATCACGAACGGCGCGGTTGGGCACATGCCCGTCGGCCGGGCATCATTCGCGGGTCGCCAACACCTCGTCGAGCTTCGCCGCCACGCCGAGCGGACCGGCCCAGCGGCGCAGGTAGGACTCGTCGAGTTCCGCCCTCGCCACGAGCAGGTCGTCGATGTCGGCCCGGTCTCGCGTGCGGTTCGCGATGAGCTTGAGAAGGATGAGATCCTCGGCGCTGACGAACCACGCGGGCACGCCGTCGACCGGATGCTGCACGCGGCGGCGCATGAGCTCCTGCTGGTAGTCTGATTCCGCCAAAAATATGTCGACGTCGATGCCATGACCGGCAAGCATGAGCCGGAACTTTACGAGCGGCATGCCTGCGATCGAATCGACCCAGCCTTCACGGTATTGCTCCGGCACGGTGAAGCCCGCCTCTTCGGCGGCGGCATACAGGGCCGGCAAGTGATCGCGTGCGAGCAGGATCGTGAAGTCGACGTCGTAGGTCGGCCGTGGCAGCGCATACACGCGGACCGCCCACCCGCCCATGATCGCGTAGGGGATGCCGAGCCGGTCGAAAAGGCGGGCGAAGTCGTGCAGCGTGCCGACGAGGTCGTTCACGGACGGGCCTTGGTGCGTGCGACCGCCGTCAGCATGTTGCGGTTGCGGTCGTCGTTCTCGCGGGCGAGCATTTGAAAGCGTCGCGCCACGGTCTCGGGGCTGCCCTCGAGCAGGGCAGGGATGCTCGCCTCCGTCATCCGCAGGGCAAGCGCAAGCCGTTCCCCGGGAGCCATGCGACGATATGATTCAAGGGTTTCCTTGCTGAGCATGACGGCAGTGTACTCCGAAGCGGGTGGCGGCCACCACATGCGGGGAAGCACATCCCCGGATGGTGATGGCGAGCGTCATCCCCGTCGCTTCCGCGAGGGGCTTCCGGGGCCGACGCACCGCAGACGCGTGGCAAACACATCATCCCGCAAGCCCCCGGCGGAAGCCGGCGGATGCGAAATCCGCTTCCGTCCCTGATTGCCGGTCCGGACCCGTTCCCAAGAGCCGATCGGGCTGCCCAGCCGCGGTAGGGGGCGAGTTTGAAGTCGAGCGTGGCCGGGCCGCCGGGCAGCACGGTGGCCGAAAAACTTTCCCTGAAGGCCGCCGTCTCGTCAACAAAAGTGCCGGGCGGGTCGGGGGGGCCGCTCTCCACCTGCCGGCCGGTCGTCTCGATCGCCAGCACATGCACCCGGTGCTCGCCGGCGGTCACCTGGGAGCGTCCCAGCAGCGCGTACTTCCCCGCGGTGATCACGCCGTCCGCCGTACTCCCGCTTCCATCGGTAGTACGTCTGCTCGGTCACTCCAAGCTTCCGCACCACCTCGCGCACGGTCTTCCCTTGAGCCAGACCAACCTCAGCCTCGCGGAGCTTCCCGATGATCTGCTCTGCTGTGAACTTCTTCCCTCGTGGCATCTCTTGACCTCCCTTGGTTTGCACCACCAAAGATTCTCTCTCTGAAAGTGGTGACGTTTAAGGGGGGCAGGTCACGTTTCCGCAGGCCACCGTCGCCCACGACCCGCCCAGCCTATTCGCCGGCAAGTTCCACGCCGTGCTGCCGATCGTGCAGCCGCCAGACCTCCGGCCGGTCAGCCGGAAAATGCCCCGGCGTGGGCGAGCGAGGCGGATTGCTCGCCCACGCCAGTGGGGCACCTTCTGGATGGAGGCCGCCGGCCCGGCCCGAAGGCCGGGGCCGGCGGAACGTGATCAATACGAATTGGCAGCCACCCCGACCGAGAAGTCGCTCGCAGCGACCCACTGGTCGGGATAGGCCCGCATCCCATGCTCCCGGATGTCGAGTCCTTCCTGCTCCTCCTGGGGGCTGACCCGGAGGAGATCCAAAGCCTTGAGCAGCCCGAATACCGCGGCCATCGTGACGACGGTCCAGCCGATGATCGCCGCGATGCCGAGCAATTCGACGCCGATGAACTGGCCGCGACTGGTGATCGCTTCGACATCGGCGAACGAGCCGAACAGGCCGGTGGCCAGCCCACCCCAGAGGCCGCACAGGCCGTGCACCGGCCAGGCCCCGACGGGGTCGTCGATCCGAAACTTGTCGAGCAGGAGGATGCCGAGCACCACGAGCAGTCCCCCGATGCCGCCGATCGCGAGAGCAGCCGGCTGGGAGACGCGGTCGCAGCTGGCGGTGATCGACACGAGCCCCCCCAGCACGCCGTTGAGCGCCATCGTGAGGTCTGGCTTGCCGAACATGAACCAGCCGGCGAGCAGGGCCACGACGCCCCCGATCGCGGCGGCGATGGTCGTGGTGAGGGCGATGTAGGCGGTCGCTTCGGCGTTGACCACGCCCGAATAGGTCAGCTGGCTGCCTGGATTGAAGCCATACCAGCCCACCAGCAGGATGAACACGCCCAAGGCCGCCAGCGACAGGTTGTGGCCGGGGATCGGCACGCTCTTGCCAGCGGCGGTGAACCGGCCGATCCGCGGCCCCAGGAAGATCGCCCCCACGAGGCCGGCGAACCCGCCCACCGCGTGCACCACGACGCTGCCCGCAAAATCCTGGAAGCCCAACTGATCGAGCCAGCCGCCGCCCCACTTCCAGGAGCCGCTGATCGGATAGATCAAGCCCGTGAGCAGGGCCGTGTAGACGAGGTAGCCGCCGAACTTGAGTCGGCCGGCCACGGCCCCCGACACGATCGTGGCGGCAGTGGCCGCAAAGGCCACCTGAAACAGAAAATCTGCCGCCTTGGCAGCGTAGGGCCCATCGTCATAGGCGGGGGCCGCCTCCCAGACTTCGACGCCATCCTGCTCCGCGGTCTGGGCGTCACGCGTCACGAACGCGGTCGGCATGCCGAGGTAGCCGGGCACGATCCAGTTCCCATCGGGATACATGAGAGCGTATCCCATGAACAAAAACAGGAGCACGCCGACGCACAGGTCCATCACGTTCTTGGAGAGGATGTTGACGACGTTCTTGGCTGAATTGAGCCCCACCTCCACCATCGCGAAACCGGCCTGCATGAAGATCACGAGCACGGCGCAGATGAACATGATCAGCGTGTTAATCGTGTAATCGTTGGCATCGCCGGCGGCGAGATCGGCCACCGGATCACCGGCGTTCCAGCCCAGGGGGAGGGACTCGGCGGCGGTCGACTCCGTGGCCGCCGCGGCCTCCTCGGCGAGAGCCGGCAGGGGGGCGATGGCCACGGCCATGCAGCCCAGCAGCATCGTGGCCAACATCCAACCGCGTGCGGGCCACAGGCCTCGAAAAAAACACGATGCAGACAAGCCACGTCCTCGCGTTGTCACAGGTCTCACCGACTCCGCCTTGCCGGACTGTTCCGCCTTGCGGCGTGGTGCCGCGTGGAATGCCCGTCGATATCGCTAGGAGGAGCAAGTCGCGTGCCAAAAGGGGCTGCTCCAAGGCAGGCAGGCTCGAGGCAAGCCCTCCACAGCGGTCCAGGGAGCCTCTTTTCGCGAGAAAAGATGAGCTCTGCGCCGGCAGGGAGGCTGGTCGAGAGACCTGGAAATCTGCCGCTGCCAGGGGGGTGAAAAGAGGCCAAACGCCCAATCCGAGGGCAGCCCGCTGACGCGGGAACGGGCAGAGGGGCGGCGGCGTGGCGGGGGCGGGT
>CAYRNG010000025.1:0-5996 GCA_964425395.1 uncultured Candidatus Kuenenia sp.
GCCGACCTCGAGGCCGACCTCGGCATCGACAGCATCAAGAAGGCGCAGCTGTTCGGCGAGATCGGCGAGTACTTCGCGATTCCGCCCCGGGCCGATCTGTCGCTCGACGATTTTCCGACGCTCCGGCATGTGCTCAGGTTTCTGATCGAGGCGACGGGGGGAGTGGAAGACGGGATGGCAACCCGACCCACCGTCCCCGGGCTCGCGCCCGGGGTTTCGATGGCGGCGACGGGGGGAGTGGAAGACGGGATGGCAACCCGACCCACCGTCCCCGGGCTCGCGGCCGGGGTTTCGATGGGAGCGATTGGCAATGGCCATGCCGGGCATGCAACAGCAACCACCGCGACCGCCACCGCCCCGCCACGGGCGGGCCGGTCGCCGGATGAGCTCTCGGCCTTCCTCGTGAATTTCGTGGTTGAGCAGACGGGCTATCCGCCGGAAATCGTCGAACTCGACGCCGACCTCGAGGCCGACCTCGGCATCGACAGCATCAAGAAGGCGCAGCTGTTCGGCGAGATCGGCGAATACTTCGCGATTCCGCCCCGGGCCGACCTCTCGCTCGACGACTTCCCGACCCTCCGGCACGTGCTCGGCTTCCTCGTCGAGGCGACGGCCTGACGAACCGCCCCCACCCGGATCCCTTCGTGACGAACTCCGACCGAAACCCGACTGACCGCTCCGCCGCGGCCGGCGGCCCGCCGACCGCGGGCCACGAGCCGCTGGCGATCATCGGCATGGCCGTGCGGCTGCCCGGTGCCGATGACCTCGACGCCTACTGGCAGCTGGTGGTCGAGGGCCGCTCGGCGATCGGCGAATTGCCCCCCGAGCGGCTCGACCGCGAGCTGTTCTTCGACCCGGCCAAGGGCGTCCGCGGCAAGACCTACTCCTCGATCGGCGGGATCGTCTCGCCGCGGGCGGAGCCGCCTCCCCGCTGGCGGCTCACGCCGGAACAGGCCGCCGACTGCGACGCGGCCCACCTCGAGCTCTGCGAGGTGACGGCCGCGGCCTTCCGGCATGCCGGCCTCGATCCCGCCGCCGTGCCCGACCGACGGGCCGGCGTCTATGTCGGCCACACCCGGGGCACCGGCCTCGGCGGCGACCTGATGTATGGAGCGATGCTCGCCGATACGGCCGCCTGGCTTGCCGAGGTGGAGGGATTTGCCGAAGCGGCCGGCGGCGACCCGGGCCGCGTCATCGAGGCGGTCGTGGCCCGCGAGCGGGAGCGGCTGCCGCGGCGGAAGCCCGGCGGCGGCCCGCGGCTCGACGCCCAGCGGTGCAGTTCGGTCGTCTCCCAGGCCTTCGGCTTGGACGGCCCCTGCGTGGCCCTGAACGCCGCCTGCTCCTCGTCGCTATTTGCCCTCGCCGCCGCCGCCGACGACCTTCTCCTGGGCCGCAGCGCGATGGCCGTCGTGGCCGGCAGCTCCCACTGCCGGTTCGACAGCCTCGTGCTGTTCTCGAAGGCCCAGTCGGTGAGCGCCACGGGCTCCCGGCCCTTCGACGCCTCGGCCGACGGGCTCGTCACGGCCGAGGGCTACGTCGTCGTGCTCGTCAAGACGCTCCGCCGGGCGCTCGCCGACGGCAACCCCGTGCAGGCGGTGATCCGGGGCGTCGGTGTCGCCAGCGACGGCCGCGGCAAGAGCCTCTGGGCGCCCCGCGAGGAGGGGCAGACCGAGGCGATCCGCCGGGCCCATGCCGACCTGCTCGACCCGGCCCGGCTCGGCTATGTGGAGGCCCATGCCACGAGCACGAGCGTGGGCGACGCCACGGAGGTCCGGGCCCTGGCCCGGGCCCTCCGTGAGCACGTCCCCGCCGGCCGGCGGATTCCGATCGGCAGCGTCAAGGCGAACATCGGCCACACGCTCGAGACCGCCGGCCTCGCCGGCCTGGTCAAGGCCGTGCTCTGCATGCGGCATGCCACGATCCCGCCGATGCCGGGCGTGGAGACGCTCAACCCCGACGTCGACTGGGAGGCCTCGCCGTTTCAGGTGCCGCGGGAGCCCCAGCCGTGGCCCGTGGCCGACGGGCTGCCCCGCCGCGTGGCAGTCAACTCCTTCGGGATCGGCGGCCTGAACGCCCACGTCGTGCTCGACGAGTTCACGGGCTCCATCCCGCCCGCCGCGGTCGAGACGCCCACGCCCCTGGCTCCGGCCGCCTTCGCGGCGGTGCCCGCCGACGACGCCGTGGCGATCGTCGGCCTGGCGGCCCTCGCCCCCGGCGGCCTCTCGGCGGCGGCCCTCTGGGATCTCGTGGGCAGCGACCGGCGGCCGTTCTCGACCGTGCCGACGAGCCGCTGGGACGTCGCGGCCGCCTTCGATTCAGGCCCCGCCGCCAACTGGCGGACGCCTCAGAAGCTCGGAGGTTTCATCGAGGGCTTCGCCTACGACTGGCGGGCCCACAAGATCCCGCCCAAACAGATCGCGGCGGCCGACCCGCTCCAATTCATGCTCCTCGACACGGTCTCGAAGGCCCTGGCCGACGCCGGTCATCCCGACCGACCGCTGCCGCAGGCCCGCACTGGCGTGGTGGTGGGCACCGTGTTCGGCGGCGACTTTGCCGTCGCTCTACAGATCGGGATGCGGCTGCCCTTCTTCCAAGCCGCCCTCCAGCGGGAGCTCGCCGCCCGCGGCGTGCCGGCGGCGAAGATCAAGGAGCTTGGTGACCGGTTCGCCGACCTCGTGATCGAACGGCTGCCGGCGCTCGTGGACGAGACGGGCAGCTTCACGAGCAGCTCGCTCGCCTCGCGGATCACGAAGACCTTCGACCTCATGGGGGGTGCTACCGCGCTCGACGGCGGGGCGGCCTCGGCGGTGGCGGCCCTCGACGTCTGCCGCAACTTCCTGCTCACCGGCCGGGTCGATTGCATGATCTGCGCTGCCGGCCAGCGGAGCATGACCCTGGCCACCTACGAGCAGCTGTCGCTCGCCGGCACCCTGTCGCGGTCGGGCCGGCCCCGGGCCTTCGCCGACTCGAGCGACGGCCTCCTGCCGGCCGAGGGCACGGCCGTGTTCGTGCTCAAGCGGCTCTCCGACGCCCGCCGCGACGGCGACCGGATCCACGCCATCATCCGCGGCCTCGGCACGGCCCGGGATGCCGACCCGACGGCCGCCCTCACCGCGGCGATCGAGCGGAGCCTCACCGAGGCGAGGCTGCCGGCTTCGGCCGTGGCGGCGGTCGAAGCGGCGGCGGCCGGCGTCGCGGCGGCCGACCGCGTCGAGCTCGAGGCGATCCGCGGCGTCTACGGCACGGCCCCGGTCGCCACCCTCGCCCCGCGGATCGGCCATGCCCTCGGGGCCTCGGCGGGGTTGTCGCTCGTGAAGGCCGCCTGCGAGCTCGACGCCGTGAAGCTCCGCGACGGCGTCACCGGGGCTCCCACACAGGCCGAGGCGATCTCCGAGCGGCCGCTCGAGCCGGCTGCCGACGGCCGACTCCTGATCGGTCTCGATGCGCGGCACTATGACATGGCCCACCACTTGCTCCTCGAGCGGGGTGCGCCGGTGCCCGCGGCAGAGCGGCCCAGCCAGCCGGCGCGTCCGGCCGCCAGTCACGTCGTCGCGGCAGCAACGCCGGCTGACCCCGGCACCACTGCGGCCGACGATGCCTGGCGGATCGTGCGGCTCTCGGCGCCGACGGTGAGCGAACTGCTCGCCGCGGCCGACGCCTGCGCGAGTGAACCCGGAGCTGCCTTCGCGGCCGCCGCCCCCAACTCGGCCGGCAGCGCGGCGGCGTTCTCCGGCCCCGGCCACCGGCTGGCGATCGTGGCCCGCTCCGCCGACGAGCTCGCCACCAAGGCCCGGCTGGTGACGACCCAGTTTGAAAACCCGGAGGCCCGCGGCCTGTGGGAGACCCGTGGCATCGCCGTCGGCGAGGCGACCGGCCGCCGGCCCGTGGTGGCCTGCCTGTTCCCGGGCCAGGGCTCGCAGTATCCGGGCATGCTCCGCGACCTGGTCGCGGCCTCGCCCGCCGCCGCGGCCGCCCGGGCCCGGATCGACGCGGCCCTCGAGCCGCTCGGCTACCCGTCGTTCGAGACGATCGTGGCCGACGCCGACGGCCAGCTCGGCCACGACGTGTTCCGCACCCAGCTGGCGATGCTCGTGGCCGACACGATCCAGTTCGCCGTGCTCGCCGATCTCGGGCTCGCGGCCGACCGCGTCACCGGCCACAGCTACGGCGAGTTCGCCGCCCTGCATGCCGCCGGAGCCTGGGACTTCGCCACCGCCGCCCGGGCCACGTTCTTGCGCTGCCAGGCGATCTGCGAGGCGCCGGCGGTGAGCGGCGTGATGCTCTCCTGCGCGGCCGACGAGGAGGTCGTGGCGGCGGCCTGTGCCGCGGTGGGGGGCGACGTGTTCGTCTCGAACTGCAATTCGGCACAGCAGACGGTGGTGGGCGGCCGGCGGGAGCAGGTGGTCGAGCTGGCGGGCGTGCTCGGCGAACGGGGCGTGACCACCAAGCTCCTCGACGTGCCACGGCCCTTTCACACGCCGCTCATGCGGGATGCCGAAGAGCCCTTCCGGGCCGCCCTGGCCGGCGTGCGGATCGACCCGCCGCGGATTCCCGTCCTCAGCAGCGTCCACAACCGCTACGTCGCCGAACCGGCCGAGATCCGCGAACTGCTCGTCGAGCAGCTCACCCGGCCGGTCCGCTACGTCGCCCAGATCGAGCGGCTCATCGCCGAGGGGGTCGGGGTGTTCGTCGAGTCGGGTCCCGAGCGGGTGCTGGCCAAGCTGACCCGCCGGATCGTCGGCGACCGGCCGGCCGCCGTGATCGCCGCCGACGTGCGGTCGCGGTCGCCGCGAGACACGGGCTCGGCCGCCTTCCGCCTGGCCGCCCTCCGCGGGGCCCTCGAGGTCACGGGTGCCATCGAAAAAGGTGGCAGCCACCTTTTTCTCCCCGGCGATGTCAAACCAGTGGAAAAAGGTGGCTGCCACCTTTTTCCCGCCGCGGAAGGCGAGCGGGCCGGACTGCTCACGCTGGCCGGCACGCCCACCGAGATGGGCCTCGCTCACGGCCGCACGTTCGCCGCCGAGATCCGGGCGGCGGTCACGCTCCTGGCCGACCTGCCACCGGCCGCGAATGGCCGCCTGCTCGACCCGGCCGCCGTGCTCGACGCCTACGAGACCATGACCACGCCCGAGCAGCGGGAGGAGCTTCGCGGGATCGCTGCCGGGGCGGGCGTGGCCTACGAGTCGCTCGTGGCGATGCACGTCCGGATCGACCCCAGCCTCGAGGGCGGCTGCGTGCAGGCGGTCTTCCCGGCCGCGGTCACCCGGACCGGCCGGATGCTCCAGGGGGCGAATGAAGACCTGCCCGCCGGGCTCGTGCTCCGCGACGGCATCCGCCGCTGCGTCCAGCTCCGCCGGCCGGCCGGCCGGCTGGCCTCGATCACGTTCACCGCCATCGGCGTCTCCGCGGGCATCAACGGCATGAACGAGACGGGGCTCGTCGTGACCAGTTCCATGCTCCTCGACCAGCCGCCGCGATCCGGCCTCCGGCAGGGCCTGATGCACTCGGCCCTCGTGGACCGCGTGCTCTCCACCGCCCGCTCGGCCGCCGATGCGGTGGCGATCATCCGGGCCGCGCCGCGGGACGGTGCCTGGGCGATGCTCGTCAGCGAGGGCGACGGCGGCCGGATGCTCCACGTCGAGTACGACGCCGACACGGTCCGCGAGGCAGAGGTGCACGAGCCGGTCTGCCTGGCCAACCACTCGCGGCTCGGCCTGGGATCGACCGCCGTGCCGGCCCACTCGCAGGCCCGGCTCGAGCGGCTCGAGCAGCTCGTCACGCCCGCCCGCTGCACCGCCACGGCCGAGGCCTTCTCGATGATGCTCCGCGACCGCTTCGACGTGGCCCGCCAGAGCGAGGTGCGGCATGCCACGATGAACACGATCCAGCGGGTGGACAACCAGGCCAGCGTGGTCTTCGACCCCCAGGCCCGCCGCGTGCTGTTCACCGTCCGCCGCCCCGACGACGGCCAGATCGAGTTTCGCGAGATCGACTGC
>CAYRNG010000026.1:0-2751 GCA_964425395.1 uncultured Candidatus Kuenenia sp.
CGCAGCCGTTCCTCGTGGCCGAGGTGTTCACCGGGAAGCCGGGCGAGATCACGAGTCTCGCCGACACGATCCGCTCCTTCGAGGAGATCGCCGACGGCAAGTGGGACCACCTCCCCGAGCAGGCCTTCATGTACGTCGGCCCGATCGAGCAGGCCGAGGAGCAGGCCAAGAAGATGGCCGCCAAGGCCTGACCCTCGCCCTCCCCCCGCAGACCCCGAGAACTCCCATGGCCGACTCCAAGCGTTCCGCCGGCATCCGCTGCCTCGTGGTCACCCCCGAGACCACCGTGCTCGACGCGGTGGCCAAGGCGGTGGTCCTGCCGCTCGAGGATGGCCAGCGAGGCGTGGGCCGTGGCCATGCCCCGTTCATCGGCCGGCTGGGGGCGGGCGAGGTCCGGCTGACGACGGCCGAGGGGCCCGAGACGGTCCACCGGACGTTCGTGGACGGGGGCTTTGTCGAGGTCTCCCACGATGCGGTGACCGTGATCACCCAGCGGGCCGTGCCGGCCGAGAAGCTCGACCTGGCCGAGGCCCGGGCCGAATTGGCCGAGATCGCGGCCCGGCCCGCCAGGGGCGAAGAGGCGATCGACGCCAAGCTGCGGGCCCAAGACGCCGCCCGCGAGATCGTCCGGATCGCCGCCCGCAGCCGCTGACGATCAGCGGGGCCGGCTGGCGGCGGCCACGATGGCAGCGGCCATCTCAGGCAGCGGCACGATCCTGTCCACCACGCCGAGTTCGACGGCAGCCTTGGGCATGCCGTAGACCACGCTCGTGGCCTGGTCCTGGGCCAGCGTGACGCCGCCGGCCGCCCGCACGGCCTGGAGTCCAAGCGCTCCGTCGCTGCCCATGCCGGTGAGCAGGGCGGCCACCACCTGCGGCCCCGCCGCCTCGGCCGCCGAGCGGAACAGCACGTCCACCGCCGGCCGGCAGTGGTGCAGCGGCGGGGAATCCACCAGCCGGGTCCGAAAGCTCCCCCGGCTCCGCTCGATCGCCAGGTGCCGGTCGCCCGGCGCCACCACGCACTCCCCCGGCCGGAGCGGCTCGTCGTGGCCCGCCTCCCGGACCCTCAAGCCCGAGAGGGAATCGAGCCGCTCCGCGACCGCCCGCGAGAAGGAAGCCGAGATATGCTGCACGATCGCCACCGGCGGCAGTTCGGCCGGCAGGAGCGGCACCAGGTTGCGAAGGGCCTCGACGCCCCCGGTCGAGGCGCCGATCACGATCAGCTGCCGGTCGAAGAGCGAACCATTGGCCGGCCGCGGGGGCCTGGGCTCGGGGGCCGGGCCCGGGTCTTTGAGCGGGGGCGGCGGGGCGGGCTGCCGCCGCAGCCGACCGCCGGCCGCCGCGGCCGCCTTGACGTGCCAGGCCAGCTTGTCGGCCACCGCGCCCAGCGACATCGTGCCATCGGGCTTCGCCAGCACGTCCACCGCGCCCGCCTCGAGCGCCTCGAGGGCCGCCTGGGAGCCGGCCTGGGCCAGCGAGCTGACCACCACCACCGGCAGCGGGTGGTGCTTCATCAGGATCCGCAGGAACGTCAGGCCGTCCATCCGCGGCATCTCGAGGTCGAGCGTGATCACGTCGGGGTCGAGCCGGGCGATCTTCTCCCGGGCCACGTAGGGGTCGGGGGCCGTGCCTACGACCTCCAGCTCCGGGTCGCGGGCCAGGGCGTCGCCGATCGCCTTGCGGACGAGCGCCGAGTCGTCCACGACGAGCACGCGGATGGGGCGAGGGGTGGCGTTCATGGATTTCCTTGGCGGCTCAGGCCGGCCGCTCGTAGACCGCCGGGCGGACCTGCCGGAAGCGATGCTTCAGGCCCAGCAGGCTCTCGGCATGGCCCACGAACAGGTGGCCGCCGGGGGCGAGCTGCTCGTGGAGCCGGTCCACGAGAATCTGCCGGGAGGGCTCGTCGAAGTAGATCATGACGTTGCGACAGAAGATCACATCTTGGCCGGTGGCGACCGGATAGGAGGGCTGGAAGAGGTTGATCGGCAGAACGCGGAGCCGCTCGCGGAGTTCCGGCTTGACCCGGTAGAACCCCTCCCGCTCTCCGAATCCCCGCCGGAAGTAGCGGCTCAGCCAGGCCGGCTCGGGCAGCTGCACGCGGTCGGCCGGGTAGATGCCGGCCCGGCAGCGGTCGAGCATCCGGCGGGAGATGTCGGAGGCGTCGATGCTCCAGGCCACCGGCGGCCCGGCCCGGTCCCGCTCGGCCAGCACGATCGCCATCGAGTAGGCCTCCTCGCCCGAGGCCGCGGCGGCTGACCAGACCTTGAGGGGCCGGCCCTCGGCGGCGGCCCGGCGGGCGAGCGGCGGCAGCAGCTCCCGGGCCAGAAACTCGAAGTGGGCCGGCTCGCGGAAGAAGTGCGTGTGGTTGGTGGCCACGAGATCGATCAGCCGCTCGGCCTCCGCCTCGCCGCCGCTGCCGGCCAGCAGCCGGCAGTAGTCGTCGTAGCCGGCCAGGCCCAGGCTCCGCAGCCGGCCACCGAGCCGGCCGGCGACGAGGGCCTTCTTGTCGGGCCCGAGCCGGATCCGGCTGCGGCGGTAGATCATGTCCGCGAGGAACGCATAGGACCGATCGTCGGGCTGGGGTTCAGGGGCGAGCATGAAGGTGATTATGCCGTAACGGGCGATCTCGTTTACCGTCGGAGGCCGCCCCTTGCGTGGGTCGGGGTTGCCCGTGCCATCTCGCCGGACGCTCCCTGCGGGCATCCTGCCCTCCGGTCGCTCGATGGCGGCTGCGCTTTCGGCATCCTGCCTG
>CAYRNG010000027.1:0-2176 GCA_964425395.1 uncultured Candidatus Kuenenia sp.
GTGATCTACGCCGACGATCTCGGCTACGGCGACGTGCAGTGCTACAACCCCGACCGCGGCAAGATCCCCACGCCGCACATCGACCGGCTGGCCGCGGAGGGGATGCGGTTTACCGACGCCCATTCGTCGAGCGGTGTCTGCTCCCCCTCCCGCTACACGCTGCTCACGGGCCGCTACCACTGGCGGACGCGGCTCAAGAAGGGAATCGTCGGCGTCTGGGAGCGGCCGCTGATCGATCCCGACCGGCTCACGATCGCCGGCCTCGCCAGAGCGCACGGCTATCGCACGGCGGCGATCGGCAAGTGGCACCTCGGCCGGGACTGGCCGCTCGAGCCGGGCGACCGGCCGCTCTTGGCCCAAGGCGAGAAGGGCAAGCCCCGGCCCGGCCCCGCCGACGTCACCGAGAGCCACCGCGCGGCCTGGCAGCGGATCTTCTCGCAGCCGATTCCCGGCGGCCCGACCGCCCGTGGCTTCGACGCCTACTTCGGCACCGACGTGCCCAACTGGCCTCCCTACTGCTTCATCGACGACGACCGCACCGTCGGCATCCCGACCACGCTCCTGCCGCCGGCCGACTTCCAGGATCATCGCGCCAGCACCCAGGGCCCGGCCCTGGAGGGCTGGCGGCTCGAGGCGGTGCTGCCGGCCCTCCGGGACCGGGCGGTGACGTTCATCGAGGAGGCGGCCCCGAAGCCCGAGCCGTTCCTGCTCTCCCTGCCGCTCACTTCGCCCCACACGCCGCTGGCGGTCAACGAGCCCTGGCGAGGCAAGAGCGGCCTCGACAACGCCTGTGCCGATCTCATCATGGAGACCGACGCCGTCGTCGGCGACGTGCTGGCCGCGATCGATCGGGCCGGCGTGGCCGACGACACACTCGTGGTGTTCACGAGCGACAACGGTTTCGCCCCCTACGTCGGCGCGGCCGCCCTGGAAAAGCGGGGCCATTTCCCGAGCGGTCCACTGCGGGGCTACAAGGGCGACGCCTGGGAAGGGGGCCACCGCGTGCCCTTCATCGTCCTGTATCCCGGGGTCGTGCAGCCAGGCAGCGTCTGCGACGCCCTCGTGCACCAGGCCGACCTCATGGCCACGCTGGCCGACGTGCTCGGGGCGGAACTGCCCGCCACCGCCGGCGAGGACAGCGTCAGCCTCGTGCCGCTGTTGAAGGGGGGCCAGGAGCCGGTCCGCCGACACGCCGTGAGCTGCTCGATGGCAGGCGTGCCCGCCATTCGCGACGGCTCCTGGAAGCTGATCCTCGGCACGGGCTCGGGGGCCTGGCTGAGCGGCGGCGAAGACGGCCCTGGCCCGAAGCTCTACGATCTGGCGGCGGACCTCGGCGAGCGGAAGAACCTCGCGGCCACACAGCCCGACCGCGTGGCGGCACTCACGGCCGCCTACGAGAAGCTCGTGGCCGCGGGCCACAGCCGCCCGATGGCCGCGGCCCGCAGGCCCAACGTGATCCTGATCCTCGCCGACGACCTCGGCATCGGTGACCTCAAGGCCACGAATCCGGAGGCCAGGATCGTTACGCCCGCGCTCGACCGGCTGGCCCGCGAGGGGCTCGTGTTTCGCGATGCCCACACGCCGAGCTCGGTCTGCACGCCCACCCGCTACGGCCTGCTCACCGGCCGCTACAACTGGCGCAGCACGCTGGCCCGCGGCGTGCTCTCCGGAACGAGCCCGCCGCTCGTGCCCCCCGAGCGGCCCACGCTCGCCCACCTCCTGCGAGCCGCCGGCTACCACACGGCGGCCGTCGGCAAGTGGCACCTCGGCTGGAACTGGGCCGGCGGCGGCGACGGCTGGCAACAGATCGACTTCTCCCGGCCGGTCACCGGCGGCCCCGACTCGAACGGCTTCGACGAGCACTTCGCCTTTTCCGGCTCGCTCGACATGCCGCCCTACGTGTGGGTCGAGAACGGCCGGCCGACCGCGGTGCCCGCGCGGGAGGAGGGCGTCACGAAGAAGCAGGACCCCTACGGCTGGTACCGCTCCGGGCCGATCGCCCCCGATTTTGAGATCGCCACCACGCTGGCGACCTGCTTCGACCGCTCGATCGCCCACGTCAAGCGGCGGGCGGCCGCACCCGACCAGCCGTTCTTCCTCTACCTGCCCCTGCCGGCCCCCCACACGCCGATCGTGCCCCGGCCCCCGTTCCGCGGCTCGAGTGGCATCAACCCCT
>CAYRNG010000028.1:0-8336 GCA_964425395.1 uncultured Candidatus Kuenenia sp.
CGGTCGGGCTTCTACGGGCTCCGGGTCGAGTATCTCGCCAACACGTTCGACAACACGTTTGACGACATCTGGGGCACGGCCGACTATCCTCAGGACTACGGCCTGGCCTGGACCGCCGTGCCCGAGCCGGGCACGCTCCTGCTCGCAGCCGTCGGAGCGGGCGGGGCGGTCTGGCTTGCCCGGCGGCGGCTCACCAGCGGCCGGTCACGCCCAGGCCGCCGAGGTCGCCGATCGGCAGCGGCATGACCTGGACTTCCATGCCGGCGAACTGCAGCTCGGTGGCATCCACCGCCCGGGCACTCGCCCAGGCCAAATACCAGCCCAGGAAGACCTGCGAGGGATAGTGGGCGTCGTCGGTCATCCGCGAGAAGCCCACGAATGTGGAGCAAACGTAGAGCGTGCCCTTGAGGAGCGGGCTCTCCACCATGTCGGCGGCGGCCAGGAAGGGGATCGCGCCCACGAAGGCATGGCCGCTGACGCCGTTGTTGTCGTTGAAGAAGCTCCACTTGCTGCCGTTGGGCTCGACCGGCCGAGAGGCGCCGGTGGCCCACTGCCCCACGTACAGGGGCGGCGCCCCGACGATGAACATCCGCAGCGACCGCGAGCCCCATTCGCCAACCGCGTCGCCCACGAGCCCTCCCTCGAACACGAGGCCGGTCGCCGCCGCCGCGCCGAAGATGGGCAGCAGGTAGCGGCCCTCGCCGATGTCCTTGCAGCCGGAGAAGAAGGTGCCCAGGCCGGTGGGCGTGACGCCCCGCTGCCAGGCGGCCTGCATCGTGTCGTCGAAGCCGGTGTTGGCCATCAGGGCCCCGGCCCCGAAGGCGGCCGTGAGGCAGACGAGGTTTTCGCAGGCGTAGAAGTTGCGGTAGTCGTCCCAGACCCGGTGGCCGGCCCGGGAGACGCGGGGGAAGCGGCTGCCCGCCCAGGGAGGCTCGGAGCGGACCGGAGCCAAAAAATCTGTCTCTGCGAGCGGCGGGAGCGAGTAGATCGGATCGACGGTGGGCGCGAGCCGGGTCGCCAGTTCGACCGACAGCTCCCCCGACCGGCCGGCCGGTCGCCAGTCGCCGACCAGTTCCACGCCGCTCCCCTCCGCCGCCTGCCCGCCGAGCGCCTGCGACTCGACGGCCGCATCGATCCAGGCGCCCCCCGCGGCGGGCACCACCTGCACCACGACCCGCTGCCGCTTGGGAGGCCAGGCCTCGCCCGGCGGTTCGACCCAGGCCGACTCGATCAGGCCCGCGCGGGGCGGGAGGGCTGAGAAGTCGGGCTCCTGGACCCGCACGACCGGCCAGCTTCCGGCCACGGTCTCGAGCGTCCGCCGCCAGAGTTCGGGGCCGTCCCGCTCGGCAAGGAACAATCCGCCCGGCAGGCCGGCAGGCGGGGCCGCGGGCTCGTCGCCCCGCAAGGCTCGCCCGCCGCAGGCAAGCACGACCACGAGCAGCCAGCCACGGGCCAGCCAGCCGGCGGCCCGGCCGCGCAGGACGGCTGCGGGCCGGAGCGAACGAGCGGCAGGTGGGGGCGCGGCGGGAGACATGCGCGAGGACTGTCGCACCCGTCTCCGGCGGCCGCAAGGCCTGATTCGCCAGCTTGAAACGAGCGAAAGGGGGACAGTCCCCGTTCGGGGACAGTCCCCAAGGGCCGCGTCAGGGGACTGTCCCGCCTGCGGGCCTGTCCCCCTTCCCTACTTGGCCCCTTCTTCCACGTCGATGAACACCTCCACCTGCTGGCCGACGAACAGGGGCGGCCGGCCCGTGGGGTCGAACTCGTAGATCACCTGCAAGACGCGGGTGTCGACCCGCTCGGTCGTGTCACCGGTGAGCGACTTCTTGGGAATCACGAAGGGCTCGACACGGATGAACTCGAGCGGATACCGCTCCTGAAGGCTGCCCCGGGGCACCGCGACGGCCGGCTGCCCGGAATGGAAGCGGGGGATGTCGTATTCGTCGATATCGACGCGGACGTGGAGCCGCTCGATGTTGCCCAGGATCACGAGCGGCTGGTTGGCCGGCGCCCCCACGAACTCGCCCGGCCGCACATTCACCTGAAGCACGCGGCCGGCCTGGAGGGCCCGGACCACGAGCCGCTCGAGATTGATCTCGATCTGGGCGACCTCCGCCTCCGCCCGGGCCAGGGCGGCGCTGGTGACGTCGCGGTCGTATTCCCAGGAGCCGGCCTTGAGCAGGTCGAGCTCGGCCGTGGCTCGGGCGAGGGCCGCCTCCGCGGCCGCCACGACCTCCCGCCGCTCGATCACCTCCTGCTCGGTGCTCACCCGGCGGGCGAAGGTTTCCTCGACCCGGCGAAGCGCGTCCCGCTCGCGAGCGACCGTCGCCCGGGCCTCGTCTACGACCGCCGCCAGCACGGGAATCTTTTCCTGGCGGGGCTCCGCCTCCAGCCGCACCAGTTCGCTGCGGGCCTGGGTGACGGCCGCCTGCTTGATGGCCAGCTCGCCCCGCAGTTGGCGGTCATCGAGGCGAAACAGGGCCGCCCCGGGCCCGACGTCGTCGCCCACCCGCACCGGCACCTCGACCACGACCCCGGCCGTGGCCGACCCGACCGCGATGTTCTCCGCGCGAGCCTCCACGATCCCGGCCGCCGCCAGGGCGTCGGCATAGGGATTGGTGGCCGGGGCGATCGGCGGGGCGGGGCTGCGGGACACCGGACGGGTGGACCAGACGTACCAGCCGGCGAAGCCCAACAGGCCCAAGGCCACGAGCGGCAAGAGCCATTGCGTGACCACGTCGGCGAGGGTCCGCCGGCGGTCGAGCCGGCGGGGCGGACCGGCGGCGGGAGCATTGGCGGCGGGGGAGGCCATGCGAAGAATGGTAGCGAGTCCCGAAAAAAGATTCTGTCAGGGCTGCGGTGCCTCGTGGGGCCCGGTGGTGACCGCGTCGATCCGGCCGTCCTCCATCGAGGCGATCCGGTCGGCGAAGGAATAGACCCGGGAATCGTGGGTGACCACGATCACGGCCCGATCCGGCTGGACGGCCACCTGCTGGATCAGCTCCATCGTGACCCGGCCGTTCTCGGCGTCGAGGGCGCTGGTCGGCTCGTCGCAGACCAACAGCCGCGGCTCGTGGACGAGGGCCCGGGCGATGGCGACCCGCTGCTGCTGACCGCCCGAGAGCTCGGCAGGCAAGTTCGCGAGCCGGTCGCCCATGCCCAATTGCTCGAGCACGCCGGCCGCCGCCTCCACCGCCCGGCGGCGGGGCCAGCCGGCGATCAACAGCGGCACGGCGGCGTTCTCGGCGGCGGTCAGGGCCGGGAGGAGATTGAAGGCCTGGAACACGAAGCCGACGTTGTCGCGGCGAAACTTCACCTTCCGGCCGTTGCTCATCGCGACCAGATCCTGGCCGAGCACCACCACCTCGCCGACCGTCGGCTCGAGCGTGCCGGCCACGATCGAGACGAGCGTGGTCTTCCCGCAGCCGCTCGGCCCCACGAGCATCAGGAGTTCGCCGTAGGGTACGTCGAGATCGACTCCCCGCAGGGCCCGCGTGATCGCCCCGCCGCTGCCAAACTCCTTGGTCACGCCCCGGACGCGAACGGCCACTTCGGCGAGCGGGCGGTCGGCGGGCGCGGGGGAGCCGGATACGGTGGCCATCGGGTCAGCCTCGGAACACGATCGCGGGCTCGACGACGAGCACCTTGCGGATGGAGAGCAGGCTGGCGACGAGCACGATCACGAACACCGCCGCAGCCGTCAGCGCCAGCACCTGCCAGGGCATGAAGAAGGAGAGCCGCGTGGCCCCCTTCACGAACCAGCCGAACAGGCCGGCCAGGCCCACGCCCAGGCCGTAGCCGATCACCCCCACCTGCAGCCCTTGGCCGAGCACCATCAGGAGGATCATCCAGTTGCTCGCCCCCATCGCCTTGAGCGCTCCGTATTGGCGGATGTTTTCCACGGTGAACAGGTAGAAGGTCTGGCCGGCGATCGCCGTGCCCACCAGGAACCCGAGCAGCACGGTGATCCCGAAGTTGACCGGGATGCCGGTCTTCTGCAGGTAATAGACGATCGTCTTGCGAAGGAACTGCTCGCGGGTGAGGGCCTGGAGGCCGGTCCGCTCCTCGATCCGCCGGCAGACCTCCTCCGGCGGCACGCCCGCCTGGGCGTCGGCCAGCACGAACGAGAGCACCTTGCGTTCCCGCGGGGCGAAGAGCACGGCCTGGCTGTAGCGGGTGTAGACGATCGGAAAGCTCTGGAAGGTGCGGCTGGCCTTGGTGAGGCCCACGAGCACGGCCCGGCGGTCGTTCATCTCGAAGGTCCGGCCCAGCTTGTAGGGCTCGCCGGGCCAGGCCCGCTTGTAGCCGGCGTCGTCCATGATCACGGCGTCGGGCTTGCGGAGGTCGGCGATCGAGCCCAGGAAGATCCCCTCGGGCGCGCCCACGAGGGTGGCGTCGTCGAGGCCGAGGATGATCATCTGCTCGTAGGAGCCCTCCTCGAGCCGGGCCCGGCCGATCCCCTTGTAGAACCGCACCGCCCAGGCGACCCCGGGCACGCTCTTGACCCGGAAGAGTTCCGTGTCGGCCAGCGGCTTGATGTCGTCCACGAACTGGACGTGGCGATCCATGACCCAGATGCCGGGGCCCTCGACGTCGCGGATCTGGCTGACTGTCAGCGACATCAGGCCGCAGAAGATCGAGGCCTGCTGGGCGATGAGCACCGCCGCGAAGACGACGCCGAAGATGATCCCCAGGTATTTGACCCGGTTGCCGACCAGCATCTTCCAGGCGATCCAGAGCATGGCGAAAGTGTATCGCGATTCCGGTTCGGGGGCTCTGCTATCCTGTGCCGGCAAGAGCAAGCGACAGGAGACAGCGAGCGTGCCAGGGCCGGCTGATATCGACGCACCGAGCGGCAGGTCCGTCGCGGCTGCCGGGGCCGGGCAGTCGGGGGTGGCCGAGGTGCTCAAGCGGTGGTGGGGCTTCGAGACGCTCCGGCCCCTGCAATCCGAGGCGATCGACGCGGCCCTCGCCGGCCGGGACTCGCTGGTCGTGATGCCGACCGGCGGCGGCAAGAGCCTCTGCTACCAGCTGCCGCCGCTGGTGGGCGAGACGACCGACGTGGTCATCTCGCCGCTGGTGGCCCTGATGAAGGACCAGGTCGACGCCCTCGAGGCGATCGGCTACCCGGCGGCGGCCCTCCACTCGGGGCTCGCCCCCGAGGAGCGGGCAGCGATCCGCGACCGGCTCCTGGCGGGTGAACTGCGGCTGCTCTTCTCCGCCCCCGAGCGGCTGGTGAACTCGGGCCTCCTCGACACGCTCGCCCAGGTGGGCGTGCGGCGGTTCGCGATCGACGAGGCCCACTGCATCAGCCACTGGGGGCACGACTTCCGTCCCGAGTACCGGCAGATGGCCCTCCTCCGGGAACGGTTTCCGCAGGCCAGCCTCCACGCCTTCACCGCCACCGCCACGCCCCGGGTGCGGGAGGACATCGCCGGCCAGCTCGGCCTCCGCGACCCGGCCGTGCTGGTGGGCACCTTCGACCGGCCCAACCTCGTCTATCGGGTCGTGCCCCGGACCGACCGGGTGGCCCAGACGCTCGCGATCCTCGGCCGCCACCGGGGGGAGGCCTCGATCGTGTACTGCATCTCGCGGCGGGAGACGGAGCAACTGGCAGCCAAGCTCGCCGCCGCCGGGATCCTGGCCCGCCCCTACCACGCCGGCCTCGATGCCAAGGAGCGGCACCGGACGCAGGATGCCTTCGCCAAGGAGACGATCGACGTCGTCGTGGCGACGGTCGCCTTCGGGATGGGAATCGACCGCTCCGACGTGCGGCTCGTGCTCCACACGGCCCTGCCCAAGAGCCTCGAGGCCTACCAGCAGGAGACGGGGCGGGCGGGCCGCGACGGCCTGGCGGCGGAGTGCGTGCTGCTCTACTCGTCGGCAGACGTGTTTCAGTGGGAGGCGCTCGTCCGCAAGAGCGCCGAGGAGAGCGACCTCGACGAGGAGGAACGGGAAGGGCTGATCACCGCCCAGGTGCGGCACCTCCATTCGATGCGGCGGTATGCCCAGGCGGCCCGCTGCCGGCACGCGGCGCTGTCGGAGTATTTCGGGCAGCTCTATCCGGCCAGGTCGTGCGAGGCCTGCGACGTCTGCCTCGGCGAGGCGGAGAGCCTGCCCGACTCGACGGTCACGGCCCAAAAAATTCTTTCCTGCGTGGCCCGGGTGGAACAGCGGTTCGGCGTCCGGCACGTGTGCGAGGTGTTGCGGGGAGCGAAGACCGACAATGTCGTCCGCAACGGCCACGACCGGCTCTCGACCCACGGCCTGCTTGCCCAATTCGACCAGCGGGCCGCCGAGAACCTCGTCCACCAATTGCTCGACCAGGAACTGCTGGCCCGCACGCCCGGTGACCGGCCGGTGATCAGGCTCAACGAACGGTCGTGGGAGGTGATGCGGGGGGAGCGGGAGGTGGTGCTCCTCCAGCCGCAGACCGGCAGCAGGGCGAAGGTCACCAAGGCCGAGGCGGACGACTGGGCGGGGGTCGATCGCGAGTTGTTCGAGCGGCTCCGCCGCTGGCGGCGGCGGGTCGCCGAGGCCCGTGGCAAACCGGCTTGGACGATCTTCGACGACAAGGCCCTGCGGACGATTGCCCGGGAGAAGCCCACCTCCCCAGCGGCCCTGCTCCGCTGCAAGGGGATCGGCGAGAAGCGGCTGGCCGATTTCGGCACGGCGATCCTCGATCTCGTGGCCGGCCGCGAGCCGGCCGACGCCGAATAGGGCCCGCTGGCGGTCAGCGGCCAAGCACCATCGCGGGCGATCTCGCGCACCGCAGGCCGCGAGCCGCTAGGCTTGTGGTGTCTTTTTGTCCACCGCCGGAGCCTGGCCATGACACCGCCCCTTCATCCCACCCGCGTTCCCGATCAAGCCCCGCCGCGCGGCCCCAAGCTGCTCGATCGCGTCCGCATGGCCGCCCGGGCCGTGGATCTCGCCCGCAGCACCGAGCGGGCCTACGTCTCCTGGATTCGTCGCTTCATCCTCTTTCACCGCAAGCAACACCCGCTGTCGCTGCGCGAGCCTGCGGTCAATGAGTTTCTCACGAGCCTGGCCGTCGAGCGGCACGTGGCTGCTTCGACCCAGAACCAGGCGCTGGCGGCGCTGCTCTTCCTCTACGACACGGTGCTCCGCTCGCCGCTCGAGCGACTCGATGACATCGTCAGGGCACGCCGACCGAAACGACTGCCATCGGTCCTGACCCACGACGAAGTCGCTCTCCTGCTCCAAACCCTCACCGGCGAGCCCGCGACGATCGCCACGCTGCTCTACGGGGCTGGCCTGCGGCTCTCGGAGGCGCTCAACCTCCGCGTCAAGGATCTCGACATCGCCCGCCGCCAGATCGTGATCCGGGAAGCCAAGGGCGACAAAGACCGCATCAGCGTGCTGCCGGAGTGCCTCGTCTCGGAGTTGGCGGCTTCCCTCCAGAGTTGGCGAGCCGAACATGCTCAAGCCGTGGCCCGGGGTGCCGGTCGCGTGCGGCTGCCCACGGCGCTCGCGCGCAAGTATCCCGCCCTGGAGACCGACTGGGCCTGGCAATGGGTGTTTCCGGCGGCTCGGGACTACTTCGACCGCCAGGCTGGCCGTCACTACCGCCACCATGTTCACGAGAGCACGATCCAGGCGGCGGTCCGCGACGCCGTCCGGCAGGCCCGAATCCCGAAGCGGGCGACCTGCCACACGCTGCGGCATTCGTTCGCGACCCACCTACTGGAGGCCGGCCAAGACATCCGCACGGTCCAGGAGTTGCTGGGGCACAACGACGTTCGCACAACGATGATCTACGTCCACGTGCTCAACCGTGGCGGGCCGCTGATCCGCAGTCCGGCCGACCTCCTTGGCAGTTCGGGATTATCACGAACGCGGGCTGGAGAACACCCGTCCCCACCCCGCCGGCCAGTCACCTAAACCCTGCCCGACATTTGACTTGCCTCCACAGAGCCCCCTACAGTCAGGCGCTTTATCACGACGTCGGGCGGGACTATCGAGAACCAGAGAAATACAAGTTCGCTGAAGGAGCTTTCAATCCGTGGTTTGAGTGACTGCCTCAGGCCCTGCGGTTATAATCGTCTGGCGACCCCAGGAAACGGCTTATGACGCCTACCGATCGAATCACGATCAATCCACAGCAATGCGGCGGCCGCCCGTGCGTGCGTGGCATGCGCATACGGGTAAGCGACGTACTCGACCTCCTTGCTGCCGGCCTCTCGCCCGCTGAAGTCGTCGCCGAACTACCCGACTTAGAGATCGAAGATGTCACTGCTTGCCTGAAGTTTGCAAGCCTCCAGGCATCTCAACCCGGGGCCGCAGCGTGATCATCTGGCTAGATGCTCACCTCTCAC
>CAYRNG010000029.1:0-3661 GCA_964425395.1 uncultured Candidatus Kuenenia sp.
CCTTCCAGTGCTACGGCGAGTACGTGGCCGGCCGGATCGACGACAGCCGCCGGGCCGACATCGTCCGCCATGCCTGCCCGGGGGCCGGCGCCTGCGGCGGGATGTACACCGCCAACACCATGGCCACGGCGATCGAGGCCCTGGGGATGGCGCTGCCCGACTCGGCCTCGATTCCCGCCGAGCACCCCGACAAGCTGGCCGAGTGCCGGCGGGCGGGGGCGGCCATGCAGCACCTGCTCGAGCGGGACCTCAAGCCGCGGGACATCATGACCCGGCGGGCCTTCGAGAACGCGATGGTCACGATCATGGCCCTGGGGGGCTCGACCAACGCGGTCCTCCACCTGATCGCGATGGCCCGGGCCGTCGAGGTGGAGCTCTCTCCGGCCGACTTTCAATCGGTGGCCCGCCGGATCCCTTACCTGGCCGATCTCAAGCCCAGCGGCAAGTTCGTCCAGGAAGACCTCCACTCGATCGGCGGCACGAGCGGGTTCATGAAATACATGCTCGACAAGGGGCTGATGGACGGCGACTGCCTGACCGTGACCGGCAAGACGCTGGCCGAGAACCTCGCCTCGAGCAAGGGGCTGGCCGCCGGCCAGAAGATCATCCGGCCGGTCGAGGACCCGCTCAAGAAGACGGGCCACATCACGATCCTCCACGGCAACCTGGCCCCCGACTCGGCGGTGGCCAAGATCACCGGCAAGGAGGGCTCGCGGTTTCGCGGGCCGGCCCGCGTGTTCGACAGCGAGGAGGCGATGCTCGCGGCCCTCGAGCAGGGGGGCGTGCAGCGAGGGGACGTGGTGATCATCCGCTATGAGGGGCCCAAGGGAGGCCCCGGGATGCCGGAGATGCTCACTCCCACCTCGGCCCTCGTGGGGGCCGGCCTGGGGGCCGACGTGGCCCTGATCACCGACGGCCGCTTCTCGGGTGGCTCGCACGGCTTCATCGTGGGGCACGTCGTGCCGGAGGCCCAGGAAGGGGGCCCGATCGCCCTGGTTCGCGACGGCGACATCGTGGTCATCGATGCCGACACCGCGACCATCGACGCCGAGGTCGATGAGGCCGAGTTTGCCCGCCGCCGGGTGGCCTGGCAGCAGCCGGCCCCCAAGGCCTCCCGCGGCATGCTCGCCAAATACATCCGCTGCGTGGCCCCCGCCTCCCGCGGCTGCGTGACCGACGAGTGACCGCCGGCCGCGGCCGGCCTCAGCGGGGCACGGGGAGCGTTTCGATCGGCACCGGCGGTCCGGGGGCGATCACGGCGCCGGGGGGCAGCTGCTCAGCCGGGATCGGCAGCCCGTAGACGGGGCCGGCCGGAGCCGGCAGCGTGAGGGGGGGCTCGGCCGCCGCCGGCGTTCCCTCGGGCGGCTCGTAATAGGCCGGGCCTCGGGCCACCGGGGCCACGCCCAGCTTGGCGAGGAGCTTGGAGAGCATCCGCTCTTCGAGGACCGGATCGCGGCCGATCGGGATCCAGCCGGCGTTGGGCGTGGGGGCGGCCACGGGCCGGGGCTGGTCGCCCACCTGCTGGCCGAGGGTGGGCAGCGGCGTGCCGTAGCGGTAGAGCGAGTCGTCGTTGCGGAAGGTGGCCCCGCCAGTCGTGGCCCGCATCGGCCGGGGCAGATACTCGAGCTCCTTCTCCACCACCACCTCCACCCGCCAGCCGCCGGGGTCGGGCGCCAGCCGGAGGGTGCCGATCCGGCGGATCGACTGGAGGGTCGCATGCCACCGCTCCTGCCAGCCGACCGAATCGCCCCGCCAGGGCTCGAAGATCGTGGCCCCGGTCTGGGGAAAGGTGTCGATCCGGCCCTCGGTGGGCACCCCGTTGGCGAACACGACCCGCTGCTCCGACTGGACCTTGAAGTAGTCGTCGGCGACATCGACCATCTTCATCCAAACCAGCTCGGCATCGAGCGGCGGGATCACGACCGAGCTGCGGGCCGCCGGCGGAGGCCCGGGGATCACCGGCCCGCCGGGACCGATCACGGTGCCCTCGGGGAGGGGCGCGAAGGGATCGGGCTGCATCGTGGCCGGCAGCGGCGGCTGGGCCCGCGCGGCGGCGAGGACGCAGACCGCCGTCGCCATCACCAGGATTGAGAGTCGCGTCATGCCGGCAGCCTGCCTCACGGGAGGCAGGATGGTCGCGAACGCCGCGGCCGGCTTCAAGACCGATTTTCAGCCACGGCAGGTGAAGGTATGGGTGGCGGGGGGGTTTTCGTACCCACCGTCCCCGGGCTTGCGCCCGGCAGGGGACTGTCCCCGCTTCGGGGACTGTCCCCTTTCCTGCGCGGTGGGTCGGGCATGAGCTCGGCGGTATGGGTGGCGAAGCCCGGCACGCAGGATGCCCAGGAGGCTGCTCACGGGCGGCCGGTCAGCCGCCCAAGCGGGCGGCGAGCTGCTCGAAGTGGCGGGCGTGGCGGGCGTGGGAGGTGTGCATGTGCTCCCCCTGGGAGAGGAACCGCAGCCGGTCGTCGCGGTCGAGGCCGCGGGCCCGGAGGATCCGCTCGAAGGGCTGCCGGGCCTGGGCGTAGACCACCAAGAGCTTGTGCTCGTCGAGCTGCACCTCGAGCGACTGCTCGGGATGCATGATCGAGATCCCGGTGCAGCCGTCGTTGAGCAAGAGGTCTTCGAACTCCCAGAGCAGGCTCTCGAGCACCAGCCGCTCGATCCCCTCGCGGGAGAACTCGCGGACGCCGATCCCCTCCTCGTGCGACGACTCGAGCACCACGTCGAGCTCGTCGCCGAGCGGCTCGAGCAGCTCGAGGAAGGTCTCAAACAGGCTCTCGGCCGAGGCGGCGGCCACCAGGGCGGGCATCCGGGCTCCCGAGCGGGGATCGACGTAGGCGTCGTGGCGGAAGCCGGCCCGGGGCACGATGTCGAGCTGCCAGCCGGGCCGGATCGCCTCGGTGAGCGCGAACCGGCCGTAGCGGCTGCGGGCCAGGTGGGCCTCGAGGGTGGCTGGATCGGGGGCCGCGGCCGGCTCGTCGGCCAGCGCGAGGGTCTTGAGGGAGGGCAGCTGGGGCCGCGGGGCGGCCGACTCGTCGAGGAAGCGCATCAGTCGGGCTCTGGCGAAAATTCGAGTGACAAGGATTGCCTGCCCGCCGGCCGGGCGGCCGGGAGCGGGCGAACACGACAAACCTAGGACACGCTTTCGCGCCGTGCGCGGCCGGGTCACAACCTTGAAAACCCGCCCCGCCGGCAGCCGGACGGGCCCGCGCGTTGTCGGACCGCACCGGGAAGGCCCATAATTCGCGACTTTCCGCATCCGGCCCGCCCCCGCGAGGAACCCGCACTTCATGGATGGCAAAATCGTCTCCACCGGCATCACCTTCGACGACGTCCTCCTCCTGCCCCGCCGGTCGGCGGTGGTGCCGGCCGAGACCGACGTGGCCACCCGGCTGACCCGCAGGATCAGCCTCAACATCCCGATCGTCAGCTCCCCGATGGATACCGTCACGGAGAGCGAGATGGCCATCGGCCTGGCCCAGGAAGGAGGCCTCGGGGTGATCCACAAAAACCTCTCCATCGAACGGCAGGCCGAGGAGGTGGACAAGGTCAAGCGGAGCGCCAACGGGATCATCATGGATCCCGTCACCCTGCCCCCCGACGCCACCGTGGCCCGGGCCCGGGAGGTGATGGATCAGCACAACATCTCGGGCGTGCCGAT
>CAYRNG010000030.1:0-9070 GCA_964425395.1 uncultured Candidatus Kuenenia sp.
GGTTTTTATGAGGTCCACGGGCTAGCGCCCGGGGGTTCTATGAGGTCCCGGCCACCACCAATAGAAACCCCGGGCGCAAGCCCGGGGACGGTGCGTGGCCTACAAGGACGGGCTAGAACGTGACCACGCGGCCGGGGGATGGGCTCGGCGGCGGGGTCGGGCCCGCGGCCTGCTCGGCGACGTCGGCGTCGAGGAGATCGGCCAACCGGCCGAGGTGCGGCAGTCCGGTGAGGTCGAGAAAGTTGGCCAGCAGCCGAAAGCCGTGCCGGGTGAGGATCGACTCGGGATGGAACTGCACACCGTGGAGTGCGTGCCGCTCGTCGGCGATCGCCATGATCGTGCCCGCCTCGTCGCGGGCCGTCACCACGAGCCCCGCCGGCAGCGGGCCGGGATCGACCACCAGCGAGTGGTAGCGGCCGGCCACCAGCGGGCTGGGGATGCCGGCGAACAGGTTGACGCCGTCGTGGAGGATGTCGCTCGTGCGGCCGTGGACCGGCGGGGCCCGCACGATCCGCCCCCCCAGCGCCGCGGCGATCGCCTGATGGCCCAGGCAGACGCCCAGGATCGGCAGGCTGCCGCGGAAGGCCCGCACCGCCTCGAGCGAGCAGCCGGCCTCGGCGGGGGTGCAGGGACCCGGCGAGATCACCAGGCCCCGGGGCCGGAGCCGGCGGAGATCGGCCACGCCCACTCCGTGCGCCGGCACCACCGCCACCGGCACCGCCAACAGCCGCAGGTGCCGGGCCAGGTTGAAGACGAAGCTGTCGCGGTTGTCGAGCACGACGATCATGGAACGGCCCCGCTGCCGATGCCCAAGGCGTCGAGCACCCGGAGCATGCCCTCGGCCTTGTGGAGCGACTCGGCGTGCTCGGCGGCCGGGTCGCTCGCCGCCGTGATCCCGCCGCCGGCCGAGAAGCTCACCACGCCGCCGCCCAGGGCGAAGGTCCGGATCAAGAGGTTGAAGTCGGCGGTGCCGTCGAGGCCGAGGTAGCCCAGGCAGCCGCAGTAGGGGCCCCGGGCCACTCCCTCGAGTTCGGAGATGATCTCGCAGGCCCGCTGCTTGGGGGCGCCGGTCACGCTGCCGCCTGGAATCGCCGCCTCCAGGGCGTCGAGCACCGTCAGCCCCGGCCGCAGCCGACCCGCCACCACCGACACCAAATGCTGCACGTAGCGATACCGCTCCAGCCGGCAGAGCGCCTCCACCCGCACGCTCTCCGGCCGGCAGATGCGGGCCAGGTCGTTCCGCACCAGATCGACGATCATCACGTTCTCGGCCCGGTCTTTACCACTGGCCTCGAGATCGGCCCCGGCGTAGAGATCGGCCTCCGGGCTGGCGATCACCCGCCGCGTGCCCTTGATGGGATGCATCCGCACCGTGCCCCGAGCCGCCTGCAGAAACCGCTCCGGCGACATGCTCACCAGCTGGCCCGGGCCAGCATCGAAGCAGGCGGCGAAAGGGGCGGCATTGATCCGCCGGGCGGCCAGGTGAAGCTCCACCGGATCGATCTCGGCGGCCACCGCCAGCCGCTGGGCGAGGTTGACCTGAAAAATGTCGCCGGCCGCAACCAGCTCGATCCCGGCGGCCACCATCGCCAGGTAGGCCTCGCGATCGTGGCTGGTGCGGATCGTGGGCCGCGAAGCGAGCGGCGTGCCGGGGAGTGTCGCCGCCGGTGGCGGGCCGGGTGGCACCGCGGGGCGAGCCTCGGCCGCCAGAAACGCCTCCAGCCGTTCGGTGGCCCGACGGCGGCGGGCCACCGGGCCCCGGGCCGGCACCCCCTGCGAGAGAAACCAGCCCCGGCCGAGATCGTGGTCGAAGGCGAACACGACGTCATAGAGATGGAGCGAGACGAGTGGCAGCTCGGGTGCGACCGCCGGAGGGGGCTCGAGGCCGAGCCGGGCCAGCCCGCAGTCGTAGGAGACGATTCCCCCCAAGCCCCCCTGAAACGGAGGCAGGCCGGGGATCGTGGGACAGGCCAGGTCGGCCAGCAGCTGCCGCATCTCGGCAAAGGCCCTCCCGGCGGCCGCCGGGCCTTGGCCGACGGGGACCAGGATCGAATGGACGGGGTCGGCCGCCACGAACGAATACCGGCCCAGCCGGGGAATCCCCTCGAAGCCGCTGCCTCCGGGCTCGTCCACCAGCGCCGAGTCGAGAAACAAGACGTGCGGCAGCCGGGCCGCGTGGCGAAACACGGCCACCGGATCGAGGCCCGGGGCCGCCTCGGCCACGAGGCAGCCGGAGGCCGTGACCTGGCTAAGGGCGAGCCATGCATGGGTGGGGGTGCCGGCGTTGTTCACGGGGCCATCATGGTGGTTCGTGGGTCAAACGAGTGGGGCCGGGACGCGGATTTTTTCAGGAAAGGGGACAGTCCCCGAAGCGGGCAGGAAAGGGGACAGTCCCCGAAGCGGGCAGGAAAGGGGACAGTCCCCGAAGCGGGCAGGGAAAGGGGACAGTCCCCGAAGCGGGTAGGAAAGGGGACAGTCCCCGAAGCGGGCAGGAAAGGGGACAGTCCCCGAAGCGGGGACAGTCCCCGCCGTCGAGATGGCACGGGCAACCCCTCCAGTCGATCGGGATTCCGGACGAAGCCTGTCTCGTTTTTCATGGGGTGGCGGTGGGATCTTGGGAGCTGGCGGCGGCTCGGGCGGCGGCTCGGGAGGGGCCGTGGGCGATCTCCGGCCGGGTCAGGTGGCCCCAGTCGAGGGCCTGATCCTGGCGGTAGTCTTTGCCGAGGGCCAGCGCCGTGACCGCCTTGGCGATCTCGTAGCCGAGGTAGAAGGCATGGGAGGGATCGACGTCGGTGCGACCGGCCGCCTGGAGGTCGTCGAACAGGGCGAAGGGATCCTGCGACTCGAGGTGGAGCCCGGCCCCGATCAGATGGATCGCGCCCCCCTCGGCGAAGATCCGAAAGTTCGGGTCGCGGATCGCCTCCGCCAGCCGGGCGAGCGTCGCGGGGCCGTGGGCCTGGGGCTTGCCCGCCCGGAGCGTGACCAGCCGCGGCTCGACGTGCTTGGGAAGCGTGCGGTGGGTGACGGCATGCCAGGCGAGGCGGCGGGCCAGGTCGCACTCCCGCACGCTCGAGGCCGCCCAGTGGATCACCTCGGTCGTCAGCACCGAGCGGATCCCGACCTCCTGGCAGAAGCCGATCAGAAGCGTGTTGATCCCCGCCGAGTCGACGTCGGTGAGCTCGGTGAGGTTGCCGATCCCCATCATGATCTCGGCCGCGGGGTGCCGGCGGCGAACGTCGAGGTAGCGGCCCAGGCTCTCGGCAAACCCGAAGCCGATCGGCTCGAGCACCGGATCGAGCCGGGGGGGGACGCCCGCCGCCACGAGCCGCTCGATCGTCTCCTCGAAGCCCTCGAGCGTGGCCGGCACGTCGGGCACCACGACCACCTCCGTGCCCCAGTCGGCCGCCGCGGCGGCGTTGGTGGAGTTGACCGACAACACGAGCGTGGCCCCGGCCCGGCAGGCGGCGGCCACTTCGCGGGGCTCGAAGCTGTCGATCGAGACCCGAAATCCCTCGGCCACGAGCATCCGCACCGCGTCGCCCACGCCGCTCCAGGCACTGCCGGGATCGCAGCCGACGTCGATCCGGTCGGCCCCCGCGGCCACCAGCCGGCGGGCCTCGGCGAGGAGCGCCGCCCGGTCGAGCCGCGGGGCATGGTTGATCTCGGCGATGATCTCGATGTCGTGGCGGCCGTAGTCGGCCAGGTCGCGGGGCTTCTGGCCGAAGAACTCGTCCAAGCCGCGGAGGTCGGCCGGCCCCCGCTCGACCGGCACGGCCGTGACTTCGGCGAACGCCTCGAGCGGCCCTCGGCAGCCGCCGGGAATGATCACCCGGTCGGTCTCCGGAGGCACCTCCAGCCGCCGGGCGATCCAGGGGGTGGGCATCAGCGCCGCCACCGTGATCGGCATCACCTGCACGCTGGCCTCGAAGCCCACCCGCGGCGCGAGCCGCTCGAGCACCTGCCGGAGCGAATGCTCGGCCAGCCGGCCGGTGACGAAATGGATGCGGGACGGGGGGGCGGACATCGCGGGCCTGCTCGCGGGGACGAACAGGTCACTTTATCATGCTCGTTCCATGATCCTCGAAGGCCTCGTCACCACCCTTGATCCCGCCGCCCGGCCCCACCTGGCCGCGATGGGGCCCTCGATCGACGAGGCGGAGCGGGCCGCCGGCCTGATCCGCCGCCTCGTGCTGCGGCCCTTCCCGTCGAGCGGGACGGCCGCCAACCTGCTGCGGACTCGGGCGGGCGTGTTTCATGCCTGCGACGACGTGCTCCTCCTGGCCCGCGTGGTGGCCGGGGAGGCGGGCGAGCCGGCCATGCGACCGGCCAGCCACGTGGCCGGCCACGTGCTCGAAGCGGCCTGCCAGGCCTGGGAGTTCGAGGTCGAGGCCGTGGACGATTCCCAGGAGCGGCTCCGGCTCGAGGCCAGGGTGGTGGCGGAGCATTGGCAGCGGCCGTTTCTGGGTTTCAACCGGGCGGCCCATGCCGTGGTCGAGGCGGCGATCCTCTGCACGCGGCTCCACCTTCTGGCGATCGACGAGGTGCGGCGGCAGCTGGCCGACCTGGCCGTGCTCGTCGAGAAGACCGGCGGCGGCCGGGAGCGGGAGGCCTTTGGCCTGCTTGTCGCCCGAGCGGGGGTCGGTTCCCCGGCCGGGGAAATTCGGTAGTCTGTCACGACGATGTCAGACGCCCCTCCTCCGCAGCCGCTCACCGTCGAGATTCGCACCCCGGCCCGACTGCACCTCGGGATGCTCTCCTTCGGCGTGCCAGGGGTGCGGTCGTTTGGCGGCGTGGGGTTGATGGTCGATCGGCCGGGCGTCGTGCTGCGGGCCCGCCGGGCCAATCGGCTCGAGGCCCGCGGGCCGCTCGCCGAGCGGGTGGTGGCGTTTGCCCGGGCGGCGATGGAGGCCTGGCAGTTGGGCAATGTCGGCTGCGGGTTCGAGGTGGTGGCGGTGCCGCCGAGCCATGCCGGCCTCGGCAGCGGCACGCAGCTGGGCCTGGCCGTGGCCGCGGCGGTGCGGCACCTCCACTCGCCCCCCGCGGCCGAGCCGGCCGGCGTGCCCCATCCCCACGATGTCCCGCCCGACCCGGCCAGTCAGGAGTGGGTGTTCGACGTGCCCGACGCGATCGAGCTGGCCCGGGCCACGGGCCGCGGCCGGCGGTCGTGCGTGGGCGTCTACGGCTTCAGCCGGGGCGGATTGATCCTCGAGGCGGGTCGGCTGCCCGACAAGCCGGCGGGCGAACGCGGGCCGGCCGAAAAGACCGCCGCCCCGGCAGCCGAGTTCTCGCCGATGCTCGCCCGGGCCCGGCTCCCGGCGGCCTGGCGGTGCGTGGTGATCACCGCCCGCGACTCGGCTGGGCTCCATGGCGAGGCGGAGCGGGCGGCCTTCCAGCGGCTGCCGCCGGTGTCGGCTGAGGTGACGGCCGAGCTCTCGCAGGTGGCCCTCCTGGAACTCCTGCCGGCGGCGGTCGAGGGGCGGTTCGCCGAGTTCGCCGCGGCGGTCCGGACGTATGGCGAGCTGGCCGGCCGCCCCTTCGAGGAGGTCTCGGCCACGCTGCCGCACGCGGCGGCCACGGCCCAGCTGCTCGAGTTGCTCGACGAGCTGGGATACACGGGCTGCGCCCAGAGCAGCTGGGGGCCGACGGTGATGGCCTGCTGCCCGACGCTTCAGGCGGCCGGCGACCTGGTCGAGGCGCTCGATCGGCTGGGGATCGCCCGCCACCACGAGATCGTGATCGCCCGGTTCGACACCCAGGGGGCGGTCTTGCGGGAGATCGAGTGAGGCGCTGGCTCTAGCAGGTTGCGAACCTGCCCCACGGCTTGGCCTGGCTCAGGCGGGCCCGGCCGCGAGGCCGTAGGCCGTGAGCACCCGGCGGAGCTTGTCGGCCAGCTCCGGCTCCAAGGGCACCAGCGGCAGCCGCACCTCGCCCGTGTCGCGGCCCATCATCGCCAGGGCCGCCTTGATCGGGATCGGATTGCTGGCCAGGCCGAGCAGATCCCGGCAGAGCGAAAACAGCTTGAGGTGGAGGGCCCGGGCGGCGGGCAGGTCGCCCGAGTCGAAGGCCGTGCAGAGGGCCTTCATGTCGGCCGGCACGAGGTTGCCGACCACCGAGACCACCCCCCGGCCGCCGATCGACAAGAGGGGCAGGGTCATGCTGTCGTCGCCCGAGAGGAGGGTAAGGTCGGTCGCGGCCAGCACCTGCGAGGCCTGGTCGAGCGAGCCGGTGGCCTCCTTGACCATCGCGATCCCCGGCAGGTCGGCCAGGCGGATGATCGTCTCAGGCTCGATGTTGCGGCCAGTGCGGCCGGGGATGTTGTAGACGCAGATCGGGATCTCGACGCACTCGGCGAGGGCCTTGAAGTGCTCGAAGATGCCCTGCTGGGTGGGCCGGTTGTAGTAAGGACCGACCACGAGGGCCGCATCGGCCCCGGCCCGGGCGGCGAACTTCGTCAGCCGGACTGCCTCGGCGGTGGAGTTGCTGCCGGTGCCGGGCATCACGAGCATCCGGCCGGCGGCGGCCTGGACGCTCTCGGCGATCACCCGCTCGTGCTCCTCGTGGGAGAGGGTGGGAGACTCGCCCGTCGTGCCCACGGGGCAGATGCAGGTGGTGCCCGCGGCGGCCTGAAACTCGATCTGCTCGGCCAGCCGGGGCAGGTCGAGCATGCCGTCGCGAAACGGGGTCACGATGGCGACGGACAGGCCGGCAAAGCGTTCGGCGCGGGTGGGCATCGGGGGAAAAAGCTCCGGGGAAGGGAAGGGGGAGGATATGATTTTCGCGGCGGCCCGGCAACGCGGGGCCGGTTTGGAAGCACACGGTCTGCAGGACTAGGAAGCAAGTGATTCAAAACGCGGTCATGGATGCCGGGCGGCCGGTCATGCGGCCGGGGCGGCCGCGGCGGGGCGCGGTCGAGGCGGCGCGGGCGGTCGTGGCGGCCGGTGGCCGGAGGGCCGCCCTGGGCGTGGTGCTCGGCACCGGGATGGGGGGGCTCGTCGAGCGGCTGGCCGAGCCCTGGACGATGCCGGGCGTCGAGACCGGCTGGCTGGCCCGTTCGACCGCCACCGGCCACGCCGGCCGGATCGCCTGCGGCATGGTCTCCGGCGTGCCGGTCGTGATGCTCCAGGGCCGGGTGCACGGCTACGAGGGCTTCCCGCCCGAGATGCTCACCCGCGGGGTGGAACTGCTCGCGGCCTTGGGCGTGCGGCGGCTGTTGCTCACCAACGCCTCCGGCGGCCTGCGGCCCGACATGACCAGCGGTGAACTGGTGCTGCTCTCCGACTACATCGATTTGGTCCGCCGGCCCTGGGGCGACGCCCTCGAGCCGGCCGGACCGCTCACCGGCTCAGCCGACGCCCACGCCGCCTGCTGCACGCCGGCCCTCGCCGAGCGGGCGTTGGCGGCCGCGCGGCGGGCCGGAGCGATCGCCCGCCGGGGCGTGTATGCGTTTCTTTCCGGGCCGAGCTACGAGACCCGGGCCGAGTATCGTTTGCTGCGGCGGCTCGAGGCCGACGTGGTGGGGATGTCCACCGTGCCGGAGATCGTGGCGGCCGCCCGGATGGGCCTGGAGGTGGTGGCCTGCTCGGTGGTCACCAACGTGGCCCGGCCCGACGCCCCCGAGCACACCGATGCCGAAGACGTCTGCCGGCTGGCGGCCGACGCGGCCGAGGGGGTGTGGGCAATCGTATGCGAACTGGCCCGCGACGCGGGGGAGCCGACCGCATGAAGATCCTGCTCACCAACGACGACGGGGCCGACGCCCCGGGCCTCGAGGCGTTGGCCGCCGCGGCCCGCTCCCTCGGCGGCGAGGCGGTGATCGTGGCCCCGGCCGAGCCCCACTCCGGCTGCGGCCACCGGGTGACGACTGGCCAGCCGCTGGTGGTCGAGGAGACCGGGGCGGGGCGGTTTCGCGTGTTCGGCACGCCGGCCGACTGCGTGCGACTGGCCCTGGCGCGGCTCGTGCCGGAGGCGGGGCTCGTGCTCGCCGGGATCAACGCCGGCGGCAATCTCGGCGCCGACATCCACCATTCAGGCACCGTGGCCGCCGCCCGCGAGGCGGCCCTGCATGGCCGGCGGGCCGTGGCCGCCTCGCAGTACCAGCGGCGGGGTACCACCATCGACTGGGGGCGGGCCGCCGCCTGGCTGGAAGAGGTATTGCGAGCGCTCGAGGGGCGGGGGGCCGCCGGCGGCGAGTTCTGGAACGTGAACCTGCCCGACCTCGACCCGGGCGGCCCGCGGCCGCCGGTGGTGGAGTGCGTCGTCGATCCGTCCCCCTTCGAGCTGGCCTACCGGCAGGGCGACGCGGGCTGGCACTACGCCGCCAGCTACCACGACCGGCCCCGCGTGGCCGGCGGCGACGTGGCCACCTGCTTCGCCGGCGGAATCGCGGTCTCGCGGGTGCGGGTGGTGTGAGGCGTGGAGGACGGGCTGGCCTTCGGTCCCACCGTCCCCGGGCTTGCGGCCGGGGTTTTTATGGGGCGGGGGGCGCCGGCATGCTCAGAGCACCCGCCACCAGGGCGCGGCCAACACGCCCGGCGCGAGCCAGACGATCTCGTGGCCGGTGTGGAGCAGCAGGCCCCCGGGGCACTCCCCAGGGTATTCGCCGCGGAAGGCCAGCAGGCCGGCACGGCTCAGGCCTCTGGTGGGCGGGCGTCGCGGGCGGCCTGGGTGGCGGCCGGGCCCGCGGAGCGGGGCGTGGCCGGGCCGATGATGCCTACGACCTCGGTGTCGTCGAGCATCTCCCGGCTCTCGAGCTCCCCGGCCAGTCGGTCGAGCTTGTCGCGGTTGTCGGAGAGCAGCTGCACGGCCCGCTCGGCCGCCTCGCCCAGGAACCGGGCCACCTCCTCGTCGATGATCTGGGCCGTGTTTTCGCTGAACTCCCGCTGCTCGTAGACGTCGCGGCCCAGGAAGGGATGCTCGTGGGAGCTCTGGCAGGAGACCGGGCCGAGCTTCTCGCTCATCCCCCAGTGGGCCACCATCTTGCGGGCGATCCGCGTGGCCTGCATGAGGTCGTTTTCAGCGCCGGCCGAGTATTCGCCGAACACGAGCTTCTCGGCGTCCCGGCCGGCGAGGA
>CAYRNG010000031.1:0-2282 GCA_964425395.1 uncultured Candidatus Kuenenia sp.
GAACTCGAGAGCGGCGCGCGGGCGATTCGTGCCGGCGACCCGCAGGCCAGCGAACTGCTCGCCCGGATCGTGGCCACCGATCCCGACGTGGTGATGCCCCCGCCGCACACCAACAAGACGCTCTCGCCCGAGCAGCGTGCCCTGCTCGCGCGGTGGATCGCCGCCGGTGCCCCCTACGAGCAGCACTGGTCGTTTCAGGCGAGATCCTGGCCTGAAGAATCGGGTATCCTGCCGGCTGCCAGGAGCCCGCCCATGCCCGCCGATCCCGTCACGCTCGTCTGGTTTCGCCACGACCTCAGGCTTGACGACAATCCCGCCCTCGCGGCCGCGGCGGCCCGCGGCCGGGTGGTGCCCGTGTTCATCTGGGCGCCGGAGGAGGAGGCGCCCTGGGAGCCCGGCGCGGCCTCGCGGTGGTGGCTGCACCACTCGCTCGAGAAGCTCGCGGCCGCCCTCGCCAAGGCGGGCACGCCGCTGGTGATCCGCCGCGGGCCGTCGCTGGCCGCACTCGAGGGCCTGGCCCGGGAATACGCCGCCACTCACGTCGCCTGGAACCGCCGCTACGAGCCGGCGGTCGTCAAGCGCGACACCACAATCAAGAAGGCCCTCACGGCCGCGGGCCTCGCCGCCGAGAGCTTCAACGGCGGGCTGCTCTTCGAGCCGGTCCACGTGGCCACCAAGGAGGGCAAGCCCTATCAGGTGTTCACGCCCTTCTGGCGGGCCCTGCTAGCCCGCCCCGAGCCCGCCGAGCCGGTGGCCGCGCCGCGGAAGCTCGCTGCCGCCGAGCCGGTCAAGGGCAAGGCCAAGAGCCTCGCCATGAGCGACCTCGATCTTCTGCCCGAGATCGACTGGGCCGGCACGATGCGGAAGACCTGGTCGCCTGGCGAGTCCGGGGCAGCCAAGCGGCTGGCCGCCTTTCTGGAACAGGGCCTGGCCGGCTACGGCACCGGCCGCGACCGCCCGGACCGCGCGGATACGAGCAGCCTCTCGGCCCACCTGCACTTCGGCGAGATCTCTCCCCGGCGGATTTGGCATGCCGTCCGCGAGGCTGTCGGCGGCAAGCCAGCCGCCAAGATCACCGGCAGCCCGGAGGTCTATCTGCGGGAGCTCGGCTGGCGGGAGTTTGCCAATCACCTGCTCTACCATTTCCCGCACACCGCCGAAAAGCCCCTCCGGCCGGCGTATGCGACGTTTCCCTGGGTCAGGGATCCGGTGGGCCTCCGGGCCTGGCAGCGGGGTCGGACGGGCTATCCCGTTGTGGATGCCGGGATGCGGCAGCTCTGGGCCACCGGCTGGATGCACAACCGGGTGCGGATGATCGTGGCCAGCTTCCTGGTCAAGGATCTGCGGATCACCTGGCTCGAGGGCGCCCGCTGGTTCTGGGACACGCTCGTCGATGCGGATCTGGCCGCCAACACGCTTGGCTGGCAGTGGGCCGCCGGCTGCGGGGCCGACGCCGCCCCCTACTTCCGGATCTTCAATCCGACGAACCAGGGCGTGAAGTTTGATCCCGAAGGCACCTATGTGCGGCGATGGGTGCCTGAGCTCGCGGGGCTGCCCGCCGATGAGATTCACGAGCCGGCCGCCGCCGATCTGCGGGTGCTGGAGCGGGCCGGCGTGACGCTGGGGCGGGAGTATCCCGAGCCCATCGTCGATCACGCAGAGGCGCGGAAGCTCGCGCTGGAGGCGCTCAAGAAGGTGTCGCGGGCCGGTTGACGCGGACCGCGGATTCGGCGGGCAAGATGCCCGCCACCACTTTTGGCGGGCAAGATGCCCGCCACCACTTTCGGCGGGCAAGATGCCCGCCACCACTTTTCAATAGACGTGTGATTGCGCTGTTTGGTGTCACCGCCTGCCTGAAAGTGGCCGCCTGCCTGAAAGTGGCCGCGGGCATCTTGCCCGCGGAACATGGCCGCCCATGTCAACCAACGTCGCAGCGATCACAAAGCCAAGGCCACGGATTTGGCGGGCAAGATGCCCGCCACCACTTGTGGTGGAACCAGAATTTGGCGGTCGCGCCGCCCGCCTCAGCCCTTGAGTTTCGCCTGCAAGACCCGCACCGTCTTGAGGGCGTCTTTCTGCATCTGCGGGTCGGGCACCTTCGAGGCCGACTTCTCGGCGTCGGCCAACAGCGCGATCGCCCCCTTGGGGTCGCCATTGGCCACCAGTGCCTTGGCCACCGCCACCAAGGCGTAGACGCGGTTGACCGGAAAATCATCGATCGCCTTGGCCGCCTCGGCCGCCTTGTCGAGCAGCTTCTTGGCCGCGTCCTTGTCGGCCGTCGC
>CAYRNG010000032.1:0-6510 GCA_964425395.1 uncultured Candidatus Kuenenia sp.
GCTGCAGGCCACGGCCAGCAGTTGAAACCGCGGCTCGTCTCGCAGGGCAGTCGCGGTGCGGGCCAGGCCGGGCAGCTCGCGGCGGCAAGGGGGGCACCAGGTGCCCCAGAAGTTGAGCAGCGTGACGCGGCCCGCGAGCGGGGGCGGGTCGCCCGCCAGATCGGCAATCGGCGCGATCGGCAGGGGTCCGAGCCGCTTGCCGATCGCCGGATGGGAGGGCTCGCGGCCGCAGCCGGCCACCAACACGCCGCCCAGGCAGAGCGTCGCGAGCAACCAGCAGGATTCGGGCAGGGAGCGTGTCATCGGCATCGACCTCGGCGGGGGCGTGGGCTGGCGGGGCAGGATAGTCCGTCACGGCGTGCCGAACCTACGAGACTTGTAGGCCCGGGCCGCCGGCACGGGCTTCTGCGAGACGGTGATTGGCTCCCGGGGCAGGGATAGTCCGTCACGGCGTGCCGAACCTACGAGGGCGTGACGGAACTCCGCTGCGTGGAGGCGGGGCCGTCGCTCAGGGGCGAAACAGGATGCACATCGGGGTCGGCACGGCGACGGAGTGCCCGGTGAACGAGAGCCGGCCGGTGGCCTCGTCGATCGCGAACACCGTGACGGTGCCCGAGCCCTGGCCGGCCGCGAGCAGAAATTTCCCACCGGGGGCGATCGCGAAGTGCCGGGGCGTCTGGCCGCGGATCGGCTCGGTGCCCAGAAACTCGAGCCGCCCCGTCGCCTCGTCGATCCGGTAACAGGCGATCGAGTCGTGGCCCCGGTTGCTGGCGTAGAGAAACTTCCCGGTCGGATGCACCGCGATCTCGGCGGTCGAGAAGCCCGTCCGGTCGGTGACGTCGGCGGGCAGCGTGGAGAGGGTCTCGATCTCGGTCAGCGTGCCGGTCTCGGCATCGAAGGCGAAGCCGGTCACGGTGAGGGCCAGCTCGTTGACGCACCAGGCAAACTTCCCGCCGGGATGGAGGGCGAAGTGTCGCGGCCCCGAGCCCGGTGCGAGAGTGGCCTTGCCGTGGGGGGCGAGCGTGGCCCGCGGGGCGTCGAGCCGGTAGATGATCACCTCGTCGAGGCCGAGGTCGCAGCAAAAGGCGAACCGGCCGTCGAATGAAACGTCGATCGAGTGGGCATGGGGCTTCTCCTGCCGGCGGGCATTGATGCCCGCCACGTCGGCCCGATCGTAGCCGTGCTGGACAAAGCCGCCGGGGGAGCCCGGCACGACCGGCCGCGGCGAGCCGGTCTCGTCGATCCCCAGGCAGATCACGCTGCCGCCACCGTAGTTGGCCGCCAGCACGACCCGGCCGGCCGGATCGACGCACACGTGGCAGGGGCCGCCGCCGCCGGAGGGCTGGCCGCCCAGGGCCGTCAGCCGGCCGGTCGCCTCGTCGATCGCAAAACCGGTCACGCCCCCGGTGCGGCCGCCATCATGGTCATCCACCTCGGCCACCGCGAAGATGAGCGGCCGGGTGGGGTGGGCCGCCAGGAACGAGGGGTTGACCGCCTGGGCCGCGAGCACCGGCTCGGAGATGCCGCCCGTCGCAGGGTCGAACCGGGCCACGTAGATGCCCTCGGATTCCGACTTTCCGCTGGTCGAGGTGCCGAACCAGACGAGCAGGCCGTCGGCAGGCACGGCGTCGGCCGCGGGCAGGGAGCCGGCGCAGCACGGGAGCAGAAGCAGGGCAAGGAGCAGGGCCAAGAGGTGGCCGCTCCGCTGAAGACAGGCCACGAGGCTGGCGGGGAAGGCTGGCACGGCGGGGTCTCCTGGGGCCGCGGGGCTGGAAAAACGGCGGGCTCGGGTGACCATTTTTCAGTTGTGGCCCCCGGAATCGCAGCGGTACACTTCTGGGAAGTGACGCGATCCGAACTTTACCCCGTGGAGGAGTCTTCTGCCATGACGCTCGATCTTCCCCGTGGCCTCTTGGCCGCCCTCGCCCTCGTCTGCCTGTCGGGTGCCCTGGCGGCCCCGGCCTCCGCGGCTGAGCCGATGTGCCCCGTCTCGGGCCATGCCTGTGATCCCGACGCCACCGCCGCCTTCGAAGGCGGCAAGGTCTGCTTCTGCTGCGCGAAGTGCGTCAAGGCCTTCGAGGCCGACTCGGCCAAGTTTGCCGCCAAGGCCCGCCAGCAGCTCGCGGCCACCGGCCAGTTCAAGCAGACCGGCTGCCCGTTCAGCGGCGGCGGCGTGAAGGATGGCACGCAGCTGACTGTCGGCGGCATCGAGGTGGGCTTCTGCTGCAACAACTGCAAGGGCAAGGTCGCCAAGGCTGGCCCGGACGACCAGGTGACGATGGTGTTCGGGAGCGGCAAGGGCTTCGCCCTGGCCCAGTGACGCCCCGGCGCCAAACGCCCTCCCGCGGCCCGGAACTGGCCTAGGGCGGCGGGGCCAATCGTGAAATACTCCGCCCGGACCGGTGCTGGTCCGGGCGGAGTTTTTTGATGCGTGTCTTTCTCTCAGCCGGCGAGCCTTCGGGCGACCATCACGCGGCGGTGCTCGTGCGGGAGCTGCGGGCCCGCCGGCCCGACGTCGAGTGCCTGGGCCTGGGCGGGCCGGCCATGGAAGCCGCCGGCTGCCGGCTGGTGGCCGACCTCACCCGGCTGGCCGTGATGTGGTTTCTGCGGGTGGCCCTCTCGATCCATCGGTTCGTCGATCTGGCCCGCCGTGCCGAGCGGAGCTTTCTCGACGCGCGGCCCGACATCTGCGTGCTCGTCGATTTCCCGGGCTTTCACTGGTGGCTCGCCTGGCGGGCCAAGCGGCATGGCATCCCGGTGGTCTTCTACTGCCCGCCCCAGGTCTGGGCCTGGGCCAGCTGGCGGATGGCCAAGATGCGGCGGCTGGTGGACCACGTGCTGGCGCCGCTCCCCTTCGAGCAGGAGTGGTTCCTCGCCCAGGGGATGCCGAGCACGCTCGTCGGGCATCCGTTTTTCGACGCCCTCGAAACGCGACCGCTCCCCGGCCCGCTGCCGGAGGCCGAGCGGACCGGCGGGACCGGGCCGCTGGTGGTCCTCTTGCCCGGCTCGCGGGGCCAGGAGCTGACGGCCAACCTGGGCAGCATCCTCCGGGCAGCGAGCCTGGTCGGCCGGGCGGTGCCCGAGGCCCGGTTCGCCGTGGCCGCCCTCCACGAGCAGCATGCCGAGCGAGTCCGAGAGGCGATCGCCGCGAGCCCGGAGATCCGTCGGCTGGGGATCGCCGTCGTGGCGGGGCAGGCCCGGGAACTGATCGACCGGGCCACCACGGCGGTGGCCGTGAGCGGTTCGGTCTCGCTCGAACTCTTGGCGGCGAGCGTGCCGACGGTGATCGTCTATCGGATCAGCGGCTTGGCCTACGTCGTGCAGAGCTTCTTTCGCCACGCCCGGTTCATCACGCTGGTCAACCTGCTCGCCTCCCGCGAGCCCGTTGGCCCGGTGCAGCCGGTCCTGCTGCCGCCGCGGGGCGTGCCGCCGGCCGATCCCGAGGCGGTGTTCCCCGAATACCTGGCGGTGGCCGATCCGGCCGAGCGGGCGGCCGGGCACCTGATCGGCTGGCTTCGTGATCCGGTCGCCCTCGCGCTGGCCCGCAGACGGGTGGAAGCCGTCGCAGCCCCGGTCGCCCATCCCGGCTCGGCGGCCCGGGCGGCGGCGGCGGTGCTCGCGATCGCCCGCGGCGAGGTCCCCGAGATGAGCGTGGCCCGGCGGGCGGCCTGACGGGATCGGGAACAGCCGTGGGGTAGGTTTGCAACCTGCCAAGATGCGGGGCCGACTCCGGCAGACTGCAAGTCCGCCCCACGGGGGCCCACGGGGAGTCGTGGTATCTTGGGCCCATGCTGCTCGCCGAACCCCAGCCCACCTCCGCCGACGTGCACTTCGAGATCGCCGGGATTCCGATCCGGGTGTCGGGCTGGTTCTGGGTGGGGGCCACGCTCCTCGGCTTCGGAATCTGCCAGTCGTTCGCGGCCGGCGACCAGCGGGCTCTGCTCGGCTACCTGATCGTCTGGGCCGGAACCGTGCTCGTCTCGCTCGTGGTCCACGAGCTGGGGCATGCCCTGGCCTTCCGGTTCTTCGGCCAGGCTGCCCAGATCGTCATCTATCACTTTGGCGGCCTGGCGATCCCCTCGGCCTGGGGCCGCCGCCGCAGCCTGCGGCCGCTCGAGCGGCTGCTCGTGTCGGCGGCCGGGCCGGCGGCCCAGCTGCTGCTTGCGGCGGCGGTCGTGGTCGGGCTGCGGTCGGCAGGCTATGCCGTGCCGTTTCCGATCGCGGCGATCGGCGAGCCGCTCGGCCTCTACGACGGCCAGCGGCTCGAGTCGCCGATGCTCTCGGCCCTGGTTGGTTTTCTGCTGTTCGTGAACGTCTTCTGGCCGCTCTTGAACCTCCTGCCGGTGCCACCGCTCGACGGCGGGCAGATCGTCCGCGAGGGGATGCTGGCCCTCGGCATCTCCGATGCCCACCGGATCGCGGGCATGATCGGCGTGGCGGTCGGGGCCCTCGTCGCCTACTGGGCCTACACGCACCAGGAGCCCTTCCTGGGGATCATGTTCGCGCTCCTGGCAGCCTCCTGTTGGCAGGGCCTTGCGGCGGGTGGCGGCCGGTGGCGGTAACGGCACTCGGGCGGATGCCCGCCGGCTCGCGGGAAGCGCGGCCGGTGGTGGTGGCGATCGGGGCGAGCAACCTCTCCCGCGGCCTGCCACGGCTGGTGGCCGCCGTGCGGCGGCGGACCAGCGCGGCCGACCTGTTTGCCGTGGCCGGCCATGGTCGCTCCTACGGCGCCGCCAGCCGGGTGGCCTGGCGGCGGCTGCCGGCGGTGCTCCGCTGCGGCCTCTGGCGAGCGGTCGAGCGGCTCGATCCGGCCGGCGACCGGCCGCTCTGGGGAGTGATCACCGACATCGGCAACGATCTGCTCTACGGGTTCTCGGTGGAGCAGACGGCGGCCTGGGTGCAGGAATGCGTGACGCGGCTGGCCGACCGGGGCGCGACGATCGCGATCACGGCCCTGCCGCTGGAGAGCGTGCTCGCGGCCGGGCCGGTGCGGGATCGGCTCCTGCGGACGGTGTTCGTGCCCGGCTGCCCGCTGTCGCTGGCCGAGCTCAAGTCGGCCGCCCGGCGGCTCGACGATGCGGTTCGAATGATCGCCGCAGAGCGGTCCGTGACGCTCGTCGAGCAGCCGGGCCACTGGTATGGGTTCGACTCGATCCACGTCCGCCGCCGCCGCTTCGATGACCTCTGGGGTGCGGCCTCTGCCGCCTGGGGCCTGCCGGAGCCGATCGGCACTTCGCGGGTGACGCTGGCCGACTGGGCGGGCATCGGCCGCCGGGCCGCCGAGGTCCGGTCGCTGGCGGGAATCGTCCGCTTCACGCCCCAGCCGGTGCTCCGCTGGCCCGACGGCGGCACGCTGAGTCTGTACTGATAAAGTGCCGGTCGGGGCGGGTTTGCAACCTGCCTTGAAGCGGGGCTGCTGCTGGCAGACTGCAAGTCTGCCCTGCGGTTTGGGCCGCGGTATCATGCTCTCATGCAGGCACTGCTGCTCACCGCGCCAGGCAGGCTCGCCCTCGCCGAACTCGACATCCCGCCGGTCGGGCCGGGGGAGGTTCGCATCCGCGTGGCCGCCTGCGGGATCTGCGGCAGCGACGTCCACGGCTACACAGGGGCGACCGGCCGGCGAATCCCGCCCCTTGTGATGGGCCACGAGGCAGCCGGCACAGTGGAGGCGGTGGGGGAGGGAGAGGCCGATCTCGCCCCGGGCACGCGGGTGGTCCTCGACTCGACGGTCTTCTGCGGAGAGTGCGAGCACTGCCGAAGTGCCGCGGAAAACCTCTGCACCCGCCGCGAGGTGCTCGGCGTCTCCTGCGGTAGCTACCGCAGGCACGGCTGCTTCGCCGAATACGTGACTGTGCCGCGGCGGATCGTCTATCCGATTCCCGACAGCCTCGACTTCGTCTCGGCCGCCCTGCTTGAGCCGCTCACGATCGCCCTCCACGCCCTCAACCTCGGCGGAGCCGGCCCCACGACCCGGTCGGCGGTCGTCGTGGGGGCCGGCACGATCGGTCTGGCGGTCACGGCGGCGCTCGCCGCCCGGGGTGTCGCGCGGATCGCGGCCATCGACCTTGATGAGGGGCGGCTGGCGGAGGCCCGCCGGCTGGGGGCCTCCGAAATTTTCTTGGCCGGCCCCGAGGCCGGAGCCGCGGCCGCCCGCTGGGGCAGTTCGTCGCCCGACACCGACGGGGCCGATCTTGTGATCGAGGCGGTGGGGGCGACGCCGGCGGTGCAGACGGCGATCGCCGCGGCCACCCGGGGAGGAACGGTCGTGCTGGTGGGCAATGTCTCGCCGGCGATCGAGCTGCCCCTGCAGGCGGTGGTCACCCGCCAGCTGCGGCTGCAGGGCTCCTGCGCCGCGGCCGGCTGTTACCCCGAGGCAATCCGGCTGGTCGCCGAGGGGCGGGTCGATCTGGCGGGCTTCGTGAGCCGGGTCGCGCCGCTGGCCGAGGGCCCGGAGTGGTTCACCCGGCTCCACGACCGTGAGCCCGGCCTCGTAAAGGTCGTGCTCGAACC
>CAYRNG010000033.1:0-12023 GCA_964425395.1 uncultured Candidatus Kuenenia sp.
TCCCGTGAGTTACCCGCGTTATCGTAGTCGGCGGCAGCCGGACCGCGGAGGCCCTCGAAGCCAAGCCGGGCAGATTGGGGGAGCGGGGCGGTACCACCCCGCCGACGGCAGGCCTGCTCTGGACCCGGGGCGGCCGAATCCCTACGGTCCCGCCCACTTCCCTTCCGGCCCCCCCTCGTTGTCCGCTCACTTTTCCGCCCGCTCCAAGGAGTCGCCTCGTGGCCACGCTGCGGTCCTCGACATCGCGAACGATTTTCTCGCTCGGCCTGGTCATCCTCTGCGGAGCTCCCGCCCAAGGCGATCCGCCCCAGGATCGAGGCGTTCGGCTCCGGCTTCCCGGCTGGATGGCCGAGCGGTTTGCTTCCCTGCCCGAGGCTGCCCCGGCCGCCAAGGAAGACTCGCCGAAGCCGGAGCCCACGAAGGCCACAGGACCCACCGTCACGGCTCCGGTGGCGGACACGCCCGACGAGATGCCAACGCTTTCGATCGACCCTGCCAGCTTCCGGGGCGCGCTGCCGGGTCGGACCAGCCGCCAGGAACTGGAGGCTGCCTGGGGCCCGGGCGAAGCCGGTGCCGAGGAGGCGGCGACCGCCACCTGGCAGTTCGAACCCTTCGAGCGGGTCGAGGTGACCTTCGCCGGCGACACGGTGGCGGCGATCGGCATCAAGCTCGCCGAGCCGATGCCGGTGCCCGACCTCGCCCGGCAGTTGGAAATCGCCGACCTTCGGACGGTCGCCATCAAGGACGAGGAGGGGCGGGAGATCGGCGACGTCTTTCCCGAGCGGGGCGTGATCCTCAGCATCGAGCCGGGCACCCGGCAGGCCACCGCCATCCTGATCGAGCCGCTCGACTCCGACGCCTTCGTGCTCCGGGCCGAGCAGGAACTCGAGTCGCGGTCGGCCTACGCCGTGGCTGATCTCCAGTATGCGCTCGAGATCGACCCCGCCCACGCTCAGGCCCACCGGCTGCTGCTCAACCTCGCGACCCAGCAGGGCAAGTGGGCCCAGGCCCTGCGTCTGGCCGAGGCGGCCAGACGGATCGACCCGGAGGATCCCTGGATCCGGCTCAAGCATGCCCGCGTCCTCCTGGCGGTCGATCGCCCGGCGGAGGCCCGCGATCTGGTCGCCGAGGTGCAGCGGGCCGGGAACCTGCCGCCGCTGGTCGCCGCCCAGTGCCAACGGCTCCTCGGGCGGGCGGCCGTGACCGGCCCCGCCGCCGACCACCGGGCGGCCGTCGAGCACTTCACCGAGGCGATCCGCCTGGCAGCCCCGCTGTTGGCCAAGAAGTCGCCGGCCGTCCAGGCCGCCACCCGCGAACTCCTTCTCGACGCCCATCTGGGCACCGCCCTGGCGATCGCGGCCGGCACCTGGCAGCAGAAGAGCCGGGTGATCCCCAAGTGGCTCGCCCGCGGCGAGACGGTGGTCAAGGAATTCGAAGGCCCCGACTCCGACCGGCAGGTGCTCGAACTCCAGCTCTGCCGCGGGGCGATCGCCGTCGCGGCCGCCTCGAATGAATCGATCGACCATCTCCCCTGGGTCAAGCGGATGCTCGAGATTCGCGATCAGATGGGGGCCACCGTGGCCGACCCGTGGCGGCGGCGGCAGATCGACTGGGAGGTGGGCCAGGGGCTGGCCGACGCCCTCTCCGCCGCCCAGATCCGCGGCGACTCAGCCGACATGCTCGACAATGCCACGCTCACCGCCGCCTACCTGGAACGGGGCAGCGACCGCCGCGAACTGACGGCCAACGAGCGGAAGCAGCTCGGCGATCTCCACTTCCGGATCGGCATCCTCCACAGCCTGCAGCGGGGTGACCATGCCACCGCGGTGACCTGGTTCGACCGCACGATCCCGCTTTGGGAAAACAACGACCGGTTCCAGGCCGACGGCGAGTTCGGTCGGCTGGGTGAGTCATACGTCAGCATGGCGATCTCCTACTGGCAGGTCGAACGCCGGGACGACGCCCTCGAGCTTGGCCGCCGGGGCGTGGACCTGATGGTCACGGCGGTCGATGCCGGCCGGCTCGAGGAACGGGCCCTGGCCGTGGCCTACGGCAACCTGGCCACGATGTACGCCGAGCAGGGAGACGAGGAGCGGTCGCGGAGCTACGCCGAGATGGCCAGCCGCGCCGAGTCTGCCGGCAGCGTGATCCGCTGACGGGAGCCGACGTCCCGCCGGCTGCTAGAGCAGGCTTTCCAAAAGCAGCCGCATCTTGCGGAGCTCGGCCACCTGGTCCACGCCCTCCAAGGGGGGCATGTGGGCGGAGAGGGCCCGGGTGTAGCCCACCCGTTCGAGCTGGGCGACGAGCTTGCCATACTCCACGCCGCCCTGGCCGATCCGCACCTGGAACACGTCGGGCTTCGTGTCGCGGAGATGGACGTGGGCCACGTACTTGAGGATCGGCTCCCAGGAGACGGGCTTCTTGGAGCCGAAGATGAAGTGGCTCGGGTCGAGGGCGACCCCCAGGCCGGGGACGTTGCGGCATAGCGAGGCGGTCGTCTCGGCGTCCTGGGTCATCCGGCCGGCCGCGGTCCGGACCGCCACGATCGAGCCGTAGCCGGCGGCGATGCCAGCCAGCTTGCGAAGCCGCTCGATCTCGCCATTGAAGGGAGTGCCGAGCTCCGAAGCCTCGACCACCATGGTGACCACGCCGAGCGACTTGGCCAGTCGGCAGCAGGCCTGGAAGTGGTCGTAGACCAGGGGGGTTTCCGGGGCTGCGAACGAGACGGCCACGGGCCGGAGCCGCTGCAGGTCGCTGCAGGCGGCGATCGCCCCCTCGGGATCGGCGGCCACCTCGGCCGGCCGGAGGTGGCCCCCCTGCTCGTGGACATCGAGCTCGACGGCCGTGAACTCGAGCTCGGCCAGCCGCTCCATGGCGGCGGCCAGGGGCATGTCGGGCAGGCATTCCGTGCTGACGCAGACGAACACGTACGGTCACTCCTCTCGCTCGGCCGGCGGCGGCCGCTTCTGAAAACGCGGCCGCTGGCGGCCATTTCCGTGAATCTGGAAAGGGTACCGGGCCGGCCGCGAACAGAGCAACTCCACGGTCGGCCGCCGGTGCTCGTACAATGCCGGCCGAATTCCCAAACCTCCTCCGGAGCACGACCGATGCAGATCGAGCAGCAGCCGACGCGGGTGATCCTCGAGCAGCCAAAGGGCTGGGGCCGGTGGAGCACGCGGGCGGCCTGGATCGTGGCCGGAATCTCGGTCATGTCGGCCCTCGGCAGCGCCGCGGCCTACTCGCAGTATTTCCAGCGGGATGCCCGGGTGGTCGAGAAGTGGCACTCCCTCTCGCGGACCGCCCGCGACAAGGTGGCGATCGTGAGCGTGGCCGGGGCGATCCTCGGGGGCGACGGCTTCGCCCGCACCCAGCTCGAGCAGGTTGCCGACGACCTCGCTGTCAAGGCGATCGTGCTCCGGGTCGATTCGCCCGGCGGCACCGTCAGCGGCAGCGACGAGATCCACCACCGGCTCTCGCAGCTCGTGGCCGACCGCGAGCTGCCGGTGGTGGTGAGCATGGGGGGCCTGGCGGCCAGCGGCGGCTACTACGTGGCGATGGCCAATGGCGGCCGCGACGACGTGATCTTCGCCGAGCCGGCCACGCTGACCGGCTCGATCGGCGTGATCATTCCCCACTTCGACTTCTCGGCGGCCCTCGACAAGCTGGCCGTCCGCGACGACTCGATCGCCAGCGGCCCCCTCAAGCAGATGCTCAGCCCCACCAAAGACCGCACCCCCGAGCTGGCCGAGAAGGAACGGGCCATCATCCAGTCGCTGGTGGACGGGATGTTCGCCCGCTTCAAGGCGATCGTGAAGGGGGGCCGGCCCAAGCTCGACGACGCGGCGATCGAGAAGGTCGCCACCGGGCAAATCTTCACCGCCGAGCAGGCCAAGGAAGCGGGGCTCGTCGACCGGATCGGGTTTCTCGAGGATGCCGTGGCCCGGGCGGTGGAGCTGGCCGGCCTCGACGACAAGACGGCCCGGGTCGTGAAGTACCAGCGGCCCAAGGGTCTCTTGGACGAGGTGCTCGGCGGCCAGGGTCCCGGCGCAGGAGCAGGCGTGTCGCTCCAGACGCTCGCCGAGCTGGCCACGCCCCGGGCCTGGTATCTCTGCAGCTGGTGGCCGGCCCTCGTGCGGAGCGAGTGAGCCGGCCGAGCGAGGTGCAGGTCGTCACGCCGTGACAGACGCCCTGTCTGCCGACCCCAAGGCGGCGAGGGCCGCAAGGTCGGCGGCCGACGGCAAGCGGCCGGCCGCCCGGGCCAGGGCCAGCCGGCACCAGACGTCGGCTGAGGCCACGGCCGCCTCGTCGCCCGAGGCGTCGGCATGGTGGGCCGTCGCCAGGACGCTTGCGAACTCCCGGACGGCGGCCGAGAGGCTGCCGATCTCAAGCTGCCGCTCGGCCAGGCGGCGGCCGTGCCGGCGGATCGCCCGGTCGATGGCCAGCGCCGTGCCGGCCAGCCCCCGGCGGGCGGCCCGGGCGTGGTCCCGGAGGCCCCGGTCGAGGATCGCGGCGTCGTTGCCGTGACTGCCGCGGGCCCAGGCTCCCGCCCGCCAGGCGAGCCAGCCGGCCGCGCGGGTCAGGCGACTCGCGTCGCGGGGATAGGCCGCCAGCGGATGCGCCTTGGCCAGGCCGCGGAAGAGCGCAAGGCCAAGCAAGTCGCTCTCCCCCTCGTAGACGCCGACCGCGAAGTGGTCATGGAGCGAGTCGCCGAGCGGATGGCCCACCAGGAATGCCCGGCCGCCGTGGATGCCGAGCGCGTCGATCGCCGCCTCGCGGACGCACGTGCTCGCCACCACCTTGGCCGTGATCGCCTCCCACTCCCCGCCCCCGGCATCGACCGCCGCCGCCGCCCAGGCGGCGAGCGCATCACAGGCCGCGATCGCCGCGGCGATCCGGCCGAGCCGGCCCTGCACGAGTTCGCGGGTGGCGATCGGCCGGCCCCAGGTTTCTCGGCGCCCGGCGTGCTCGGCCGCGTGACTCAAGAGCAGCCGCAGCGTGCCGGCCGCCTGGGCCGCGAGCGTGGTCCGGCCCCGGTTGAGGCCGTGCCAGACGATCGGCATCGCGTCGCCGCCCGGCGGGGCGAGCAGGTCGGCCTCGTTCACCGGAAAGCCCGTGAACTCGAGGGCCGCGTTGTGGGTGTGCTTGAGCGGATGGAGCGGGTAGTGCCGCAGACGAAAGGTGGCCGTGTCGGCCTCCGGGAGCTGCACGAGCACGACCGCCGGCTTCCCCTCGTGCATCGCCAGCAGCTTGACGAGCCGGCCGTAGGTGGCCCCGGTGATGAACATCTTGGTGCCCGAGAGCACGAGCCGGCCGTCCTGCCGCTCGAGCACGGTCTGGACGCGGGCCAGATCGCAGCCGGCGTCGGGCTCGGTGGCCCCGAAGATCGAGAGTGGCCGCCCGGCCGCGAGACGGGGCAGGAGGCGGGCCCGCTGCTCGGGGTTGCCGAAGGCGGCGAGGGCCGAGACCGCGCCGATCGAGGAGTGCACGGCGAGCATCCCGGCGGCCGTGGGCACGTCGGCCGCCAGCTGGGTGATCGCCCGGGCGAGATCGAGCATCGTGGCCCCGCTGCCGCCAAACGCCTCCGGCACGGCCAGGCCCCAGAGGCCCGCCTCGCCGAGGGCGGCCTCGGCCGCGGCGGAAAATTTTCCTCGCGGGGGAGGCGGCGGGTCGGCGAGCGGGGCGACCGCCCCGGGTCCACCAGCCTGCTGATCATAGAGCCTGCCCTGCGCGCGGAGGGCGGCGATCTCGGCCTCAGCCCGCTCGAGCACCGCCTCGACGGGTGTCGCCAGCGGTGCCGCCGCAGCCGCGGCCGCCGCGGCGAAGCCACCGTCGGCAGCCTGCCAGAGGGCCGCAGAAAAAGGTGTCAGGACTCTTTTCTGGACAGCACCTCCGCCGGCAAAGCTGATCGAGTCCGTGCCAGCTCCGCCGGCCGAGAAAAGAGTCCTGACACCTTTTTCGGTGGCGAAGTGGGCGGCGATCGCCTGCCGCTTGAGCTTGAGCGACTCGGTCGCCTCGCCGTGGGCCGCGTCGAAGGGCCGGCCCACGAGCACGATCCGCCTGACGTGCCAGGCCCGCGGCAGGTGCCGCTGCCGCCGGGCGAGCCGCCGCGTAAGCCAGGCGACGAGCCGCGGATGCCCGAGGGCCGCTCGCCGGCTGAAGACGACGAGGCCGAGCGACCGGATCGCGCGGCGGATCACCGCCGGCTCCGGCACGACGAGCGCCACCGGCCGCGCGAGCCCGTCACCCACGACGCAGACCTGAGCCACCGCCTCGTCTTCCGCGAGGGCCCGCTCAACCTCCGCCGGCGGCAGCTTGACACCGCTGGCCAAGACGAGCACGTCCTTGAGCCGGCCGGTGATCACGAGCTGGCCGGCCTCGTCGAGCCTGGCCAGGTCGCCGGTCTCGAGCCATTCGGGAAGCGGGAGCGGGGCCGCGGCAGGGTTCCCGGCGGCAGGTGGAGAAAGGATGCCGAGCGCGAGGCTCGGGGTCTTGACGAGCAACTGCCCGCGGGTCTCGGGCCGCTCATCGAGCTTGACCTCGACGCCCGCCAGCGGCGGCCCGACCGTGCCCGGCCGCGCGATCCGGGGATTCGAGAGGGCCACCACCGGCCCCGCCTCGGCCAGACCGTAGCCCTCGACCAGCGGCACACCGCGGGCCGCGAAGAACTCGGCCGTCCGCCGCCGCAAGGCCGCCCCGCCCGAGACGCAGACCCGCACCTCGCCCCCGAGCGCCGCCGCGAGATCGCCGAGCTTGCCGCTCCGCACGCCCGCCTCGAGCCGCTCGAAGAAGGCCGGCACCCCGAGGATCACCGTCGGCGGCAAGGCCCGGCAGGCGGCCAGGATCTGCGTGCGATCGGCCACCACGTTCAGGCAGCCGCCGCGGTCGATCGCCGTGTAGAGGTCGCCCACCCGGGCGAGCAGGTGGCTCGCCGGCAGCCAGGAAAGCCGCACGTCGCGAGGGTCCGACAAGAACACGTCAGACACGGCCCGCGCGTTCACGGCGAGGGTTCGCTGCGAGTGGAGCACGCCGTGCGGCAGGCCGGTGGTGCCCGAGGAGAGCACGATCGTGGCACAGGCCTCGGGGTCGATCGCCGCCGCCCGGGCCGCGACCGCCCGGGCCACGGCCTCCGGCTCCACCGGCCGCCGCCCGAGCCAGCCGCCAGCCGGCGGCGAGACGACTGCCAGTCCGCGGGCATCGCTCGGCGCAAGGCCACCCCGGGCCAAGCCGCCGCTGAACACCACGCCCCGCGGGGCGAGCCAGGTGAGCTGCGAACGGTGCTCGGCGGCGGTCGCGTCGGCGTGCAGCGGCAGGTGCACGAACCCGCCCACGAGGCAGGCCAGATCGACGACGAGCCAGTCAGCCGTGTGCGGCCCCAGATGGGCCACGCGATCTCCAGCCACGAGGCCCGCCGCCGCGAGCGTGTCGGCGGCGGCGAGGGCCGCGGCGGCGAGTTCGGCCCAGGTCCAGGTGATCACACCCGCTTCGCCCGCCACCGCCACGGCGGCCCGATCGGGCGTGGCCACCACCCGCGCGGCCAAGAGCCCGGCCAGCGAGTCGGGGGACTGCGGGCCCGGCACGCCGCCGGGGGCGGGTAGCGGGGCGTCTGCCCGGGGGGCATCGGCGGCAAAGGCCTCGAGTGGATTCATGCCTCTCTCACTCCAGCCGCTCGAACAAGACGGCGATCCCCTGCCCCAGGCCGATGCACATCGTGGCCAGGCCGAAGCGGCCGCCGGTGTCCCGCAGGGCATGGAGCAGCGTGGTCGTGATCCGGGCCCCGCTGGCTCCCAGCGGATGGCCGATCGCCAGCGACCCGCCGCGAACGTTCACCTTCTCAGGATCGAGGCCGAGCGCCTCGATCCCGTGGATCGCCTGGGCCGCAAAGGCCTCGTTGAGCTCGACGAGGTCGAGGTCGGCGAGCGTGAGGCCGGCCGCCGCGGGCCGGGAGAGAAGCTTGCGGGTCGCCGCCACCGGGCCGGTGCCCATCGCCGCCGGGGGCACGCCCACCGCCGCGGTGGCCACGACCCGGGCCACGGCCTCGAGCCCCTGCCGGGTCGCCTCGGCCTGCGACATCACGACCAGTGCCGCCGCCCCGTCGCTCAAGGGTGCGCTCGTAGCAGCCGTCACCGTGCCGAGCTGCGGCAGGAAGACAGGCTCGAGCGCGGCCATCGCCTCGAGGCTCGCGTCGGCGCGGATCGACTGATCGGTCCAGACGTCCACGACGGCCCCCGTCTCGTCGTGGCCGATCACCGGCACGATCTCGTCGTCGAACAGGCCCGCCGCGGTCGCCGCCGCCGCCCGCCGGTGGCTCTCGAGGGCGTAGGCCTCCTGACGCCGCCGGTCGATGCCGTGGGCCGCGGCCAGCTGCTCGGCCGTGAGCCCCATCGAGAGCATCCCGCGGCTCGAGCGGGCGAGCACCCGGGGGTGGATGTCGATCGCCGCCTCCATCGGCAGGGGGGGCATGTGCTCGACGCCCGCCACCACTTGCACGTCGGCCGCCCCGGCCGCGATCGCGTGGCAGGCCCGGGCCAGCGCCTCGAGCGACGAGCCGCAGAGCCGGTTGACCGTGGTGCCCGCAGCCGAGAGCGGCAGGTCGGCCAGGAGGCCGACGCAGCGGGCCACGTTGCCGCCGAGTTCTCCCCGCTGCTGGGTGGCCCCGAGCACGACGTCGTCGATCGTCTCGGGATCGACGCCGCTCCGCTCCACCGCCGCCCGCACGGCCGCCGCGGCCAGCTCGTCGCCGCGGACGTGGCGAAATACCCCCTTCTCCGCATCGGCCCGCCCGATCGCCGTGCGGCAGCAGGCGACGACGACCGGGGACTGTCCCCGTCCTCGGGGACTGTCCCCTTTCCGATCATCGGGCAACGCGTTGGGCATCGTTCTGATTTCGTTCTTCGAAGGAATGACCGGCTTGCTGACCGGCTTACTGCCGCTGCCACTCAGTCGCTGAAGCGGCCGCCGGCTCGGGCGATCGCCAGGAGGCTCTCGGTGGGCTGCATCCGCAGGCCGAGGTCGGCCAGGGGTTCGAGCCGCCGCACGATCTCGGCGGCCCCGAGCGAGTCGGCCCAGGCGAACAGGCCGCCCCGGAACGCCGGAAACCCGAGGGCATGGATCACCGCCAGATCGACGTCGCGGCCGTCGCGGACGATCCCCTCGTCGAGCACGCGAAGGGCCTCGAGCAGCATCGGCAGAAAGAGCCGATCGGCGATCGTGCGGTCGGAGGTCTCCCGCGCGGGCAAGGCATAGCGGGCCACAATCCGCGCCGCTTCGGCGTCGCTACCGATGGTCCGGGCCTTGGGGCCGGTGCCCTGGAAGCGGTAGAAACCGGCCCCTGTCTTGCGGCCCAGCCGGCCCGCCTTGACGAAGGCCGGGATCAAGGGGGAGGCCTCGATCCGGTCGCCGTAGGCGGCCGAGAGCACGAGCCCCGCATAGAAGGCCGTGTCGAGGCCGATCATGTCGTAGAGCTCGATCGGCCCCATCGGCATCCCGAAGCCGCGGGCTACGCGGTCGATCCGGGCCGGCTCCACGCCCTCGCGGACCATCTCCACCGCCTCGTGGAGGTAGGGCATCAAGACCCGGTTGACGAGAAACCCGGGGCTGTCGCGGACGACGACGGGGCACTTGCCGAGCCGCTTGGCGTGGGCGACGACGGCCGCCACGGTGGCGTCGCTCGTGGCCGGGCCGCGGATCACCTCCACGAGCACCATCCGGCGGACCGGATTGAAGAAGTGCATCCCGCAGAACCGGCCCGGCTCGGCGAGGGCTTCGGCCAGTTTGGCGATCGGGTTGGTGGAGGTGTTGGTGGCGATGATCGCCGCGGGGCCGACGGCCCGCTCGATGTCGGCGAGCACCTGCTGCTTGAGGTCGGTCCGCTCGAGCACGCTCTCGATCACGAGGTCGGCCCCGGCGAGCGACTCAATCGCGGTACCGGTCTGCAGCCGGCCCGCCAGGGCCAGCGCCGCCGTGGCGGCGGTCTGTTTCGTGACCCGGCTCCAGGCAGCCTCGTCGAGAATCCCCGGCACGCTTCGCGCGAGCGCCTCCCCGTCGATGTCCACGAGCCCCACGCTCAGGCCGGCCCGCAGGTGGCTGGCGGCGATCCCCGCCCCCATGATCCCCGCCCCCACCACGGCCGGGGCGACGACCGGCCGCGGCTCTGCCACGGCCGTGCCCACGCCGGGGTCGCGGCGGTTCCGCTCGCCGAGCCGGAAGACCCGCAGCAGGCTCGCATGCACGGGCGTGGCGGCCAGCCGCGCGAAGGCAGCCGACTCGAGGCGGCCGGCGGCGTCGGCGGCGACGGCCGAGCCGGCCAGGATCGTTTCCAAGATCGCCGGCGGGGCCGGGTAGCGGCCCCCGGTGCGGCCGAGCATCACGGCGGCGGCGGTGGCCTCGAGAAAATCCCGCTCGAGCGGATCGAGCCGCACCGGCTCGGCCAGCTGCCGGCGGCGGCGGGCGACAAGGTCATTGACGGCTGGCATCGCCAACAGGCGGCGGGCCGATTCGAGGGCCGTGTCGGGGGGCACGCAGGCATCCACGAGGCCGAGCCGCGCGGCCGCAAGGCCGTCGATCGGCTCGCCCCCGGCGGCCAGTTCCACCGCCGGCCCGGGGCCGATGAGCCGGGGCAGTCGGACGGTGCCGCCCCAGCCGGGGAGCAGGCCGAGCTTCACCTCGGGGAGGCCGAGGGACGTGTGGGCCGCGGTGGTGGCCACCCGCAGGTCGCAGGCCAGGGCCAGCTCGAGCCCGCCGCCCAGGCAGGTGCCGTCGATCACGGCCACGGTCGGCCAGTCGGTCGCCAGCCGGCCCAGCAGGGCCTTGCCCGCGTCGCAAAGCCGCTCGACTTCGGCCGTCGGCAGGCTGGCCAGGGCATCGAGCCGGTCGAGATCGGCCCCGGCGAAAAACGAGCCTTCCCGGGCCGAGCGGAGGATCAGGCCCCGCGGCCGGGGACCGCGGCCGAGCTCGTCAAGGGCGGCCGCCAGGTCTTCGAGAACCTGCCCGGAGAGGACGTTCTGCCGGTGCCCCGGCACTGCAAACGAGATGACCGCGATTCCGTCGGCCGGCCGTTCCAGGGCGAGTGTGACGAGTTCCCGGGCGGTGGCGGGCATGGGCAGGTGCGGCGTGGCTTGCCTGGAACCGGAAAACCGGTAGTGTATCGGGAGTTTTTCGCCGCCGCAGGGCGGTTCCGCCAGGGAGGTCGCGGCACGCCAATGAGATTCCTTTCCCGCCCCGCCGATTCGAGCGTCGGCCAGCCCGTCACCGGCCGGTCAGACCGTGCCCATCCAGCCCGGGTCAGCCCGACCGAGTCGCCATCGGCGGCCCTGCTCGTGGTGGTCTGGCTGTTTCTCGTGGCGGTGGCCGTGGTTGGCCGGGCCTGGCAGCCGGCGGCGCATGTCACTCCGCTGGCCGCGGTGGCCTTGGCGGCGGGAGCCTTCTTCCCCTCGACCATCGTGGCGGCCAGCGTGCCGGTGGTCGCCCTGGCGATCGGCAACCTGTTCCTGCCCGGCTACGGCAGCCTGGCGATGGCGGCGGTCGTGTATGCGGCCCTCTCCTGGCCGGTCGTGCTCGGCCGGATCGGCTTGCTCGGCGGGGCCGGCCGGGGCACCCGCTGGGGGAACGTCGTGGGCGGGGCGCTCGCCAGTTCGCTGGTCTTCTTCTTCGCCACCAACGTCGCCCACTGGCTTGTGACCGACATGTATCCCCGCACGGCGGCTGGCCTGGTGGCCTGCCTGACGGCGGCCCTTCCCTTCCACCGCTGGATGCCGGTGGGAGACGTGGCCTGGAGCCTGGCGATCTTCGGCCTCATGGCCGGCATGGTGGCCGTTGGCGACGCCCTCGCAGCCCGGCGGCTCGCCCCGGCAGGCGTCTCGAAAAGGGGGGCCGCTTGACTGGCGGCCGTGGCAGTCGAGAATGATCTCGCTGGAGCCGTGCCATGGCTCCGGCATTCAGCCGCGGGAATGGCGGAATTGGCAGACGCGCCAGGTTGAGGGCCTGGTGGTAGTAATACCGTGCAGGTTCAAGTCCTGTTTCCCGCA
>CAYRNG010000034.1:0-4388 GCA_964425395.1 uncultured Candidatus Kuenenia sp.
GAGGTGGCGATCCGGGCCCGGGCCTTCGGGATGCAGCCGCTGGGCTACGACGTCTTTTGGGACGACGCCTTCGCGGCGGCCCAGGGGGTGGAACGGGCCGACACGCTCGCCGAACTGTTTCGGCGGAGCGACTACATCTCGCTCCACACGAACCTCACCCCCGAGACCCGCGACCTCGTCCGGGCCGAGACGATTGGCCAGATGAAGCCGGGGGTGATCGTGATCAACTGCGCCCGCGGCGAGATCGTCAACACCGCTGACATGGCGGCTGCCCTGGAGTCGGGCCGGGTCCGCGGCTACGGCACCGACGTGCTCGATGCCGAGCCGCCGCCGGCCGACCATCCGCTCACCCACCTGCCCAACTGCATCGTCACCCCCCACGTGGGCAGCCGGACCTGCGAGAGCGTCGAGCGGCAGGCCCTGGCGGCGGTCGAGAATCTGATCCGGGCCATGCACGGCGAGCCGCCGCTGGCCCAGGTGAATCCGGAAGTTCCCGTCCGAAAGGTGGTCGCGGGTGCCTGAAACCTTCCACGTCGTCCCGACCGCGGCCCACGAGGCCCTCGTGGCCGCGGCCTACACTAGCCGCGGCTTCTCAGGCTCGGAGGCGGCCCAGGCCGCCGCCCTGGCCACGGCGGCCACCCGGCACGGGATTCGCACCCACAACGCCATCAAGGCCCTCCACCTTGACGACCTGTTCGGCTCCAAGGCGGGCGGCTGCGTGCCCCGGGCCGAGATCCGCCGGCTGCCGACCCGGTTCGACGCCTGCGAGATCTGGGATGCCAACTTGAAGCTCGGCCAGGCCGTCGCCTGGGAGGCGATCGAGACCGGCATCGCCCTGGCCGACAAGCACGGCACCGGCACGGTCTCGGTCGACAACGCCTTCCATTACCTGTGGGGAGGGGGCTACGTGATGGAGGCCGCCCGCCGCGGCTACATCGCCTACACCAACTGCACCGCCTCCCTGGCCGAGGTCGTTCCCTTCCAGGGCCGGTTTCCCACGCTCGGCACCAATCCCCACTCCTGGGGCTTTCCCACGACCGAAGCGGTTGGCTTCCCGGTCGTGATCGACTGGGCGACGAGCGTGATCGCGATGGGCCGGGTGCAGCAGCTGGCCCGCGAGGGCAAGCCTCTGCCCCCCGACGCGGCCGTCGACGCCGCCGGCCGGCCCACCACCGACCCGACGCGGGCGAAGTCGCTGTTGCCGTTCGGGGCCCACAAGGGCTACGGCCTGGCGCTGATCAACGAACTCGTGGCGGCCCTGATCGGCGGCTCGCTGCCCACGATCCGCAGCCGCGGCACGGGCGGCCCCGGCGAGAAGCACGGCTGCGGCTTCTTCTTTCAGGTGATCCATCCGGAGGCGATCAGCGGCGGGGCCTTCGCCTGCGGCCGCTCGCAGGCCGAGAACGTCCGGGCCGTGCTGGCCGACATCCTCGGCCACGGCAACGACGCCTGCCTCCTGCCGGGGCAGCTGGAGGCCCGCTGGGCGGCCCGCTCCGAGGCCGCCGGCGGCCTGCTCTTCTCCACCGCCGAGGTGGAGGCCTTGAACGAGATCGCCCGCGAGGCGGGCCACGAACCCCTCGACCTTGCCACCCTTCCCGCTGTGTGAGTCCCGCATGTCCCTGCCCATCAAGCCCGCCGGTTCCTGCGCCTTCGATCAGGTCTCGCTGGGCGAGATCATGCTTCGGCTCGATCCGGGTGAGGGACGGATCCGCACCGCCCGGCAGTTCCAGGCCTGGGAGGGGGGCGGCGAATACAACGTCGCCCGCGGCCTGCGGAAGTGCTTCGGCCTGAAGACGGCCGTGGTGACGGCGCTGGTGGACAACGAGGTCGGACACCTGATCGAAGACTTCATCATGCAGGGGGGCGTGGCCACCGACTTCATCCACTGGCGGGCCGACGACGGCATCGGCCGCAGCGTCCGCAACGGGCTCAACTTTACCGAGCGGGGCTTCGGGATCCGGGGCGCCGTCGGCGTGCCCGACCGGGGCCACACGGCGGCCAGCCAGCTGAAGCCGGGCGACGTCGATTGGGAGCACCTGTTCGGCACCCTCGGGGTCCGCTGGTTCCACACCGGCGGCATCTTCGCGGCCCTCTCGGAATCCACGGCGACGCTGGCCATCGAGGCGGTCACGGCGGCCAAGCGGCACGGCACGATCGTGTCCTACGACCTCAACTATCGACCCAGCCTCTGGAAGAGCATCGGCGGGCAGGCCAAGGCCGGGGAGGTGAACCGCGAGATCCCCCGCCACGTCGACGTGATGATCGGCAACGAGGAAGACTTCACCGCCTCGCTGGGCTTCGAGGTGGCCGGGGTGGACCACTCCCTGGCTGCGATCGAGACCGACGCCTTCAAGGCGATGATCGCCACCGCGGTCAGGGAGTATCCCAACTTCAAGGTCGCCGCCACCACCCTCCGCCGGGTGATCACCGCCACGAAGAACGACTGGAGCGCGATCCTCTGGCACGCGGGCAGCTTTTTCGACAGCCGCCGGTATCCCGAGCTCGAGATCCTCGACCGGGTCGGCGGCGGCGACAGCTTCGCCAGCGGGCTGGCCTTCGGGTTTCTGGAGTTCAACGACCCGCAGCAGGCGGTGGACTACGGGGCCGCCCACGGGGCGCTCGCCTCGACCACTCCGGGCGACACCTCGATGGCCACCCGGCAGGAAGTCGAGAAGCAGATCGCCGGCGGCGGGGCCCGCGTCGTCCGCTGACGCTGCGGGTTCGATGCTGCACGGAGCGGCAGGATGACCCTGCGGGCAGGCAGAGCCTGTGGATCCCGCCGGCCAGTTGACGATGCCCACGTAGCGGCGGGATGACCCTGCGGGCAGGCAGAGCCTGTCCATCCCGCCGGCCAGTTGGCGATGCCCACGTAGCGGCGGGATTGTATCCCGCCGGCCAGTTGGCGATGCCCACGTAGCGGCGGGATTGTATCCCGCCGGCCAGTTGGCGATGCGTTTGGATTGCCGCCGTTTCCGGTTGGCAGCGTTGCTGGCGTCCGCGGGTAACAAACCCGCGGCTACGTTACGTCAACGACGCTGTGAAATCGTTCCGCCAAACCGGCCGCCACGCAGCGGCGGGATGACCCTGCGGGCAGCCCGAGCCTGTCCATCCCGCCGGCCAGTAGGCGATGCCCCCGTAGTGGCCGGGAAAATTTCGGGGCCACCCCGTATCATTGCTGCTCGTCGATACGCTCCCCGATTCCCGTGACGAGGCGACGATGCTGATTTGGCTCTGGCTGGCCGTCGGCCTGGCGGTGCTCACCGCCGGGGCGGAACTGCTTGTCCGCGGAGCGGTGGGGCTGGCGGCGGCGATGCGGATCTCGCCCCTCGTGATCGGCCTCACGATCGTGGCCTTCGGCACGAGCGCCCCCGAGCTGGTCGTCAGCCTCCGGTCGGCCTTTGCCGGCCAGGGGGAGCTCGCCCTCGGCAACGTGATCGGCAGCAACGTCTTCAACGTGCTGGTGATTCTGGGACTCTCGGCGGTGATCGTGCCCCTGCGAGTCGACCGGCAGCTGGTGCGGTTCGACGTACCCCTGATGATCGGCCTCTCGTTCCTCGTCTACGCGATGTGCCTCGACGGCCGGATCGGGCGGCTCGAGGGGGGGCTGTTGGCCGGGGGCCTCGTCGCCTACACGGCCTGGTCGATCCGCAAGAGCCGCCAGGAGAACGATCCGGCCGTGCTGGGCGAGTTCGCGGCGGAGTATGCCGAAAAGGCCGCCTCGACGCCGGGGCGGCTGGTGCTCCAGATGGCGATGGTTGCCGGGGGGCTCGTGCTCCTGGTCGTCGGCGGCGAACTCTTCATCCAGTCGGCGATCGGCCTGGCCCGGGCCTGGGGCTTTTCCAAGCTCGTGATCGGCCTCACGATCGTGGCGGCCGGCACGTCGCTGCCGGAGGTCGCCACGTCGGTGGTGGCGGCCCTCAAGGGGGAGCGGGATCTGGCCGTCGGCAACGTCGTGGGCTCGAACCTCTTCAATCTGATGTGCGTGCTGGGATTCACCGGACTGTTGGCCCCGAACGGGATTCCGGTCGGGGAGGCCGCCCTCAGCCGGGACCTGCCGGTCATGGTGCTCGTGGCCCTGGCCTGCCTGCCACTGTTCGTGATCGGCCGCTCGATCGACCGCTGGGAGGGGGCCGTGCTCCTGGCCTGCTATGCCCTCTACACTGCCTGGCGGATCTTCCTCGAGCAGGGCCGGGCCGACGCCGTGGCCACTGTGAGCACGATCGCCTGGGTGCTCGGGCCGCTGGCGGTCGTCGCCTACGGCTGGTCGCTGATGCGGCACGTTCGCCGCGGCCGGTAGCCCGCGGTCACTTGGCCTGCGGCCGCACGAAGATGCCGTCGGCCGTCAGCTGGATGATCGGCACGCCCAGCTTGGCGTCGAAGATGCCCGT
>CAYRNG010000035.1:0-29735 GCA_964425395.1 uncultured Candidatus Kuenenia sp.
ACAAAGCTCACGACATCGCCCAGCGCGCCACCCAACTCCTCCACACCGACCGCCGCTTTCGAAGAACCCGTGCCGGCGGCCCGGGCCTCCAAGCCCCCACCTCCGCCCCGCTTCGGGTATCCTCCAGGGGATCATGCCCGCCCCCGCTCCCATCGCTGCTTCCGGCTGGTCGCTCGCCGGACTCGTGGCCACAAGCGGCGACCGGTCGCTCGACCTTGCGGCCCCCGCGGCCGGCCTCGGCAAGACGGCTTCGCGCGAGGCCGACCGGCTGCTCGGCCTCGACCTCCGGTCGCCGCAGGGCGAGGCCCGGCTCGTCGATCACTGGGTGCGGGGCGACGACCTGGTGGCGGTCTACGAGCCGGCCGATCCCCGTCGGCTGCGGGCCACGGCGGTCTGGCGGCCGCTACCGGCCCCGGCCACCGGCTGGGAGCTTGTCGTCTCGGCCCAGACCTCGCTCGTGGAGAGCGACTCGGCGGTCGCCGTCACCGCGAGCCTCGCCGGCGACGAACTCTTGTGGAGCCGCGGTGCCGCGGCCGGGCCGGCCGACTGGCTGCCGCTCGACGGGGCCCCCTGCCCACCGGAGGCGACCTGCCTCTTCGTTCAACGCGGTGCCGACGCCGTGCTCCTGGCCGTGCATCCGGCCGACGCCCGGCAGATCGTGATTTCCCGCGTCGGGCCGCGGGTGGAGGTGGTCTATTGGCTTTTTTCGACAGCGCTTGAAAAAGGAGTCTTGCTCCGCAGCCGCGTGCTCGCGGCCGTCGGGCCTGCGGCCGACACCGCCTGGGCCGACGCCATCCTCGCCGCCTTCGCCGCCGCCCCCCCGCCGCTGACCACCTGACGCGTGGCGGCCGTGTTCGCGGCCTCGAGCGGTGGCGGCTGGGGGATGGGCTTGGCGGCTGGGGTATGGATGGCCGAGTGAGGTTCAGACCCACCGTCCCCGGGCTCGCGCCCGGGGTTTCTATTGACGCCAGCGCTGCACAGAGAAACCCCTGGCGCGAGCCAGGGGACGGTGCGTTGCGGCGGAGAGCGGATTGAGCAAGCCCGACCCACGGCAGGCGCCGCTTCGAGACGTGCCGAAAGGGGACAGTCCCCGCGGCGGGGACAGTCCCCAGCGAGCGTCCGGCGAGATGGCACGGGCAACCCCGACCCACTTCGGATTCGGATCTCAAAACCCCCGGGGGAGGCCTGATTTTTTTTGACGTGGCGGGCGGACGGCGGGAATCGCTACAGTACCCCCAAATTCCCCGGGTTGCCGCCGGGGCTCACCATGGAGGGTGACAAGCCGTGGCCGACATCGTGTTTGCTTTCGATCCGGCGATCGACCGTCCGCTCGCCGTTCCCGACGCCCCCCACGCGGCGGTCACGTCGATCGTCGGCCGGGCCGCCGCTGAATCCTTCGCCGAAGCCGTGGCCGTGGCCCGCCGGGGCGAGGCGTCGGTGCTCGTGATCTGCGGCCGCTGGCTCGATCCGCTCCGGGCCAGCCCCGCCCAGGCCGCCGCCCTCCGCACGGCCGTCCGCGACCTGGCCGCCGCCGGCTGCCGGACCGTCGCCCTCGCCTCCGATGCCACCGCCTGCCACGACCTGGCCACGATGCTCGGCGAGCCGCCGGGCCTGTTCTTCGCCACGCCGGCAGCGCCACTCGAGCTCGACGTCCACGGGATCGCGGTCGAGTTCGTGGCGGCCGAGAACGCCTCCGGGGTGCCGGCCGTCCCGCTCGACGGGCCCCGGACGACGCCCCACCGGCGGATCGTGATCGGCTGGGACACGACCGTGCCGACGGCCTCGGCCGACGACACCGCCTGGCCCGGCGACCACGACCCGGCCGCCGCCTTCGTGGCCGCCGCCGCAGCCTCGCCCGCCTGGACGCAGCCCGGCTCGTTCTGGATCTGGGCCTCCCGCCGCCGCCCCGCCCTGCCGGCCGGCATCCACCATCTGCCCCCGCTCCAGCCCCGCTCGCCCCACGAGCGGGTCGAGGGTTCCTGCGGCACGCTCACGCTCGTCGATCGGGCCGCGGCCGTGGACGACCCGAGCTTCCACGCCGACTGGAAGAGCAGCTGGCGCGACATCCCCACCCAGCGGGTCGGCTGGCGGACCGTGAAGGTCGAGTCGGTGGCCGGCAGCGACGAAGATCTGGCCACGGCCCTCTGGCACGCGATCGAGCAGGTGGCCCCGGGCGAGCAGGCCCCGCTCGAGCTCGTCCGCTGCGTCGTCGAATGCGGCACGAGCGTCGGCCGGCGGGTACACGTGGCCGAGATCACGGCCGAGACGCTCAAGCGGCTCCACGACCTGTTCGACCCCAAGTCGTTCCGGGCCTGGTGCGTGGAGCTGGTGGCCGACCCGGGCGAGTCGCTCGCCCCCCTGGGCCATGCCCGCTCCGGCGGCCGGCCGGGCTCCACGACTTCCTTCACGTCGGCCCTGGCCGACATCGTCCAGGCCATCGAGCACGACCCGACCGCCAGCCTCCGGCCCGCCGCCGCCCGGCAGGCCGGCTGGGTGGCCCTCGAACTCATCGAAACGACCTGAGCCCTCCCTCCATCCTCCTGACCCGCGGAGACCAGTCCGGATGTTCATCGAACGCATCGACGTCGAACGGTTCGGCGCCCTCGATCGCGTCGTGGTCGATCGCCTCGGCCCCGGCGTGCAGGTGCTGCACGGCACGAACGAGACGGGCAAGACCACGCTCCTGGAGTTCGTGCGGGCGGTGTTCTTCGGATTCGAGGGGCAGTTCCGGCGGGGCGTGCTCGACCCCGCCCTGCCCTGCGCCGGCCGGCTGCTCGTCCGCGTGCCCCCGGAGCGGACGCTCCTGGCCATCGAGCGGCGGCACGAGGGGCCCCACCTCGCGGAGCTCACCCAGGAGTCGTATGCCGACGACGTGATCGGCCTGGGGGGCGACCACGGCGACCTGATCTCGATCGCCGACGTCGATCCCCGGCACACCGGCGACGCCCGCGGCCCGCGGCATCGCTACTACCTCCAGGACGTGGTCGGCGGCATCGACGAGACGACCTTCACCAACGTGATGGCCTTCGGGCTCGACGAACTCCACGAGCTGCGAACGCTCGAGCCGGAGGGCTGCGGCAGCCGGCTCTACGAGCTGGCCAGCGGCCTCGACCGCTCGAAGGTGGCCCGGGTGCTGGCCCACATCCGCACCGCCCTCGAACGGCTCGACTCGCCCGACCCGGAGGTCTCGCCGCTGACGGCCCTCAAGGCCCGCCGGGGTGAACTGCTCGACCGGCTGGCCGCCAGCGGGGCGCCGGCCCTGGTGACCGGCGGCCTGTGGAGCGAACTGGCCCACCTCGATGCCGAGATCACCGCCATCGCTGCCCGGATCGAGCGGGCCGAACGAGCCGAGGGGGTGATCCGGGGCGTGATCGCGCTCGAGCCCTTCTACCTGGGCTGGAAGGAGACAGCCGCCCGGCTCGAGGCGCTCGAGGCGGCGCCCTTGGTGCATGCCGACCGCGACGCCTGGCGGTATGCCGCCCGCAAGCTGCGGCGGGCCGAGAAGCTCGCCAAGAGCCGGAAGAAGACCCGGGCCAAGGTGGCCCGTCTGCTCCGCGACCTGCCTGGTGAGTCGGTGGTCTGGGCGAAGCGGGCCTCGGTGATGACGCTGGCCGAAGAGGAGCCGCGGCTCGAACGGCTGGCCGCCGACGTGGCCCGGGCCGAGAGCCATGCCCGGCTGGCCGCCCGCCGGTTCGGCGAGCAGGTGGGGATCGCCGGCCTCTCCCGGCTGGTGCCGGTCACGCTGCCGACTGAAATCGATGTCGATGACCTGCCGGAGGTGCTTCTCCCCGAGGGCTTCAGCCTCTCGTTCGGGCCGCTCCGCAGCCGGGCCCGGGCCGCGAGCCGCACCAGCCGCCAGCTGGCCGAGGCCAAGAAGAATCTGGCCGATGCCCGGCGGTCCCTGGCCGAGGTCAAGAGCGGCGTCGAGGGCGCCGGCCGGAGTCTGGCCGGATCGAGCGTTCAGGAGGCCCTCGACAAGGCGGCCGAGCGGGCCGCAGCCCTGCGGCGGCGGATCACTTCGGGCGAGCAGCTGGGCGAACTCGAGCAGACCGTCAACCGGCTGCGGCGGGAGGTGACCGACAGCATGGAGGCCCAACTGATCCCGGTGCCGTGGCTGGTGGCCCTGGGAGCCCTGTTCGTGATCGGCACCGGGATGCTCCTCTCGGGCTCGCTGCTCCCCAAGGAGGTGACCGGGTCGCTGGCCTACGCGATGGCGGCCCTGGGCGCGGCCGGCGCGGGCCTGGCCTCGGTCACCACCTGGTCGCTCGACCGCAACGCCTCCGCCCGGCTGGAGGCGGCTCGCCGGCAGCACGAGATGGCCACCAAGCAACGCGACGAGCTGGTCGCCCAGATCGCCCTGCTCGACGGCCGGCTGGGGAGCGACGCGGCCCTCAGCCTCGAGCGGCGACTGGCCGCCGCCCAGGCCGAGCTCGACCGGCTCGAGGAACTCGCCAGCCGGGAGGGCTCGGTGCACGTGCTGGTCGACCGGGTGGCGATCGCCGAGGCGGCCGTCAAGCAGGCGGCCGAGGATCGGGCGGCGGCCCGGGCCCGCTGGCAAAAGGCGCTCGCCCACCGCGGCCTGCCCACCAACCTCTCGCCCCGCGAGGTCCGGCAGATCGCCTCCCACCGCCACACGCTCCTGACGCTCGACGACGATCGCCGCCGGCTCTCCGAGGAAGCCCGCCACAAGCGGGAGGAGCTGGCGGCCGTCGGCCGGCGGATCGACGAGCTTGTGGTGGAGTGCGAGCTGGTGCCCGAGAGCACGCCGCTGGATCATCTCCGGCTGCTCAAGGAACGGCTCGACGCCGACCGGACAACCGTCCGCCGCCGGGCCTCGCTCACCCGCCGCCTGGAGTCGGCCCGCCGCCGTCACCGGGCCATGCTCCGGCAGGTCAAGGTGGCCGAGCGGGCGGTGCAGGAGTTCTATGTCCGCTGGGGCGTGAAGACCGAAGCAGAGTTTCTGGCCCGGGTCGATCGGCGGGCCGAGCACGAGGAGGCCCGCCGCGCGGCCGAAGCAGCCGAGGTGGCCTGGCACGACGCCCGCCGGCGGACCCACGAGCCGCCGGAGGTCGATCAGTGGCTCGCCGACGCGGTGGCCGTGCCGCTGGAAGGCCGGCTGGCCGACGCCTGCGGGATCACGGCCCGGCACCGGGCGGCCCTGGCCGAGGCCCGCGACCGGCGGGCCGCCGCCGCCGCCCGCGTGGAGGCGGCCGCGTCCGACCGGGCCAACGAGTCGCTCCAGGCCGAACTGGCCGCGCTCGATCTCAAAGTCGGCGAGCACCAGGCCCGCCGCCGGGTGCTGGAGCGGGCCCGGGGCCTGCTCGAGGAGACCCGGGCCGCCGTGGCCCGCGACCACCAGCCGCCGGTGCTCCGCGAGGCCTCCCGCTGGCTGGCCCGGCTCACCGACGGCCGCTACCACTCGATCACGACCGCCGTGGACGAGGCCCGGCTCGAGATCCACGAGCGGGATGGCTCACTCTGGAAGCCCGAGCGGCTCAGCCGGGGCACCCGCGAGCAGGTGTTTTTGGCGCTGCGGCTGGCCCTGGTCCGCGATCTCGGCCGCCACGATGTCACGCTGCCAGTGGTGATGGACGACGCGCTGGTCAACTTCGACGACGCCCGGGCCCGCTCGGCGGCCCGCGTGTTGGTCGAGTTTCTCAGCGAGCAGGGCACGGAGCGGCAATTGCTCGTGCTCACCTGCCACGCCCACGTGGCCGAGATCTTCCATGAGGCGGGCGCGCACGTCCGCTCCCTGAGCGACCCCGACCGGGTCTGGGGCCGGCCGGTGCCCCTGCCGCCGCGGCCCAAGGCACGGGCCCAGCCGCTGCCTCCGCCGAAACCAGAGCCCGTCCCCGAACCGCTGCCGCCGCCGGTGGTGGTGAGCGTGCCGGCACCAGCCGGCGATCTCTGGCCCGCCGAGGAGTTTTTCTTTGGCCGCCAGGGACTCGCCCCAAGGTTCGTCCCGGCCCGTCACGATCCGCCGGCCGCGGCCGCCAAGCCGCCCCGGCGCAATGCCGCCCGGCAGCGCCGATCGAAGCGGGTCTGAGGACGAGCGGGCGGTGAAGCGCCGGAGGTCCGTCAGGCGTTGTAGGTCCGTCGGCCGTTGTAGGTCCGTCACGCCGTGACGGACTACCAGCCCCGCCACACAACGCTCCCTTCAAAATAGCCCATGCCGGCGGCACGGGCCTACACGAGTCAGACCCGCACGAGGCCTTCCTGGACCGCGCGGAGATACCGCTGCCGCATGTTGCCGAGCAGCATGCCGAGGTAGGCGTTGGCTCCCAGCGAGAGAAAGAGCGCGATCAGGCTGCCGATCAGCCAGCCCCAGGGACGATCCGGGGCCACGGGGCCCGCCACGGCCAGCGTCTCGGCCGGCCGGCCGGAGGCCACCGCCACCGGGGCCACCCGCCGGGGCCGCTTGGCCGCCTCGATCACCGACCGTTCGACGGCCGGCGGCCAGGCATCGCCGACGTAGATCCGCACCCGGCGGATGTCCTGGGAATCGGCCGGCACGTCGCTGGTGAACTGGTAGGGGCTGTCGCCGCGGACGAGGTCGGGCTCGACCCGGACGAGATAATCGCCGCCGCCGTCGTCGCTCGGAAGATAGGCCGCCTCGATCCCCGTGGCCAGCAGGGCTGCCAGGGCCAGCATGCACTCAACGATCATCGCTCATTTCCCTTCTCAGGGCTCTCGACGGATTGTGCCGGCGGCCCCGCGGGCCGCCCGCCGCCGCCACCCGGCCGCGGACTTGCCAAATTTCAACCTCGACCTGGCCGGTCATGCAACACCAGCCGGCGAATCGGGGCCCACGGGGTCCTGGGCGGCCCCGGGCCGGGCTGCTCGACCCGGGGCGGCCGGAAGCTGTCCCCCCCGCTCGAAAATGTCGATTTCCGCGGCCAGCATCGTGAGGGCCGCCTGGAGGAAGGCGACCGCGATCGGCCCCACGAAGATCCCGATCGGCCCCAGCGCCGCCACGCCCCCCAGGACGCTCAAGAGGGCCAACAGCGGGTGGAGCTTCGACTGCCCCTGGAGCACGATCGGCTTGATGATGTTGTCGATCGTGGAGACGACGAGCGCTCCCCAGACCGCCAGCCCGGCCGCCGCCCAGGGCTCCTTGGCGAACACGAGCAGGTACAGGCTGGCCGCTCCCCAGACCGATGCGGCGCCCAACAGCGGCACCATCGCCATCACGAAGGTCAGGAGCGTGAGCAGGAAGACGTTGTCGAGGCCCGCCACGGCGTAGCCGACGCCCCCCAGGACCGCCTGGGCCACCGCGGCCAGGAGGGTGGCCGACACGACCGCCCGGCTGACCTCCTCGAACTCCCGCAGCAGTTGCCACTGGTAGCGGACGTCGAGCGGGATCAGGCGGGTGACGGCCTCAAGCATCCGCGGCCCGTCGGCCAGGAAGTAGAAGAAGCCCACGATCATCACGACCAGCCCGATCACGAGCTTGCCCAGCTTGGCCGGGGCCCGCAGCACCACCGGGCCGATCCAGTCTTCGGCCAGCCGCCGCAGCTCGGCATTGATTCCCTCGGCCGTGGCCTCGAATCCGGTCGCCTCGTTGAAGGCCGCGACCAGGGCGGCGAGCTCCTGGGGATCGAGCTTGAGCTGGTCGGGCGTGCGGACGAGCGAGACGGCGTCGCCCCCGGCCCGGACGACGAGAAACCCCAGCGGCACGAAGACCATCACCAGCACCGCCAGCGTGGTCAGTCCGGCCGCCAGCCACTCCGGCCCCCCGGTCCGGGCCCGGATCGCCCGGTGGAGCGGGCCGAAGATCACCACCAGCATGGCAGCCAGCAGCAGCGGCAGGAGAAAGGCGGCCATCACCCGCAGCGAGAGCAGGCCGAAGAGCACGACAAGCCCCAGCAGAATCGCGAAGGAGACGAGGCGGGTCATGCGAGGGCCGAAGGAACGCGGGACGACAACATCATTCGAGTGTAGCCAGCCGGGAGCCGCATCCGCGGGGCAGCCCGTGGGGCAGGTTTGCACCCCGCCATGCAGCGGGGTCGATTCCGGCAGACTGCACGTCCGCCCCACGAGCCTCCGCCCGTGCCGGCGCGGACAGGAAAGTTATTTTCAACGCAGTTTTTGAGGCCCTTGTCCTTCCGGTTGACATCACCCCCCGCACTGGTGAGGATTCCTCTCCATGTCGAGTACCACGGTGCTGATCGCCGACGACCATGAACTCGTCCGGAAGGGGCTCGTGAGCCTTTTTCAGGGCTCGCCCGTCAAGATCTGCGGCGAGGCGGCGAGCGACGAGGAGGCGGTGCGGCAGGCCCGCAAGCTCAAGCCCGATGTCGTGCTGCTCGACGTCCGGCTGGGCGAGGCCGACGGTCTCGATGTCGTCAAGCGGATCCGCTCGGCCGCGCCGGATGCCCGCGTCGTCATGCTCTCGGCCTTCGACAATCCGACCTACGTCGCCCGGGCGGTGGCAGCCGGAGCCCACGACTACCTGCTCAAGACCGTCTCCCGCGACGAGTTGATCGCGGCCGTCGAGGGGGCCGCGGCCGGCGAGACCCCGGCCCGGGTCGGCGAGCTGCGGCGGATGGCCGGCCAGATGGCCAGCCGCGAGCGGAGCAAGAACAAGGACGTTTCGCTCACCCCCCGTGAGACGCAGGTGCTCCGCCTGATCGCGATGGGGCTTTCCAATCAGGAGATCGCTGACGCGCTCGAGATCAGCGTCGAGACGGTCAAGGAGCATGTCCAAAACCTGCTCCGCAAGCTGGCCCTGGGAGACCGCACCCAGGCGGCGGTCTGGGCCCTCCGGCACGGGCTGGGCTGAACCAGCGTCCCGCCGGCCCCAAGAGCAGGGCGGGCAGGAGCAAGAGGTCGCCGGCCAGGGCCGCCACCAACAGCCCGCTGAGCATCCAGGCGAACCGGCTGGTGGGGGCGAACGAACTGAGCGTGAACACCAACAGCCCCAGGCCGCAGACCAGCGTGGTCTGCACGAGGGCTGCCGCTGCATGGCCGTAGGCGTCGCGGATGCCTGCGGGAGGCGAGGCACCGGCGGCCCGGGCCCGGCCGTAAAACGTCAGGAAGTGGAGCGTGCCGTCGATCGCCATTCCGAGGGCGATCGAGGCGGTCATCACGCTGCCGATGTCGAGCGGCACGCGGACCCAGCCCAGGAGGCCGAAGAGCAGGACGGAGGGAAACAGGTTGCTGGTCATCGCCACCAGGCCCGGCCCGATGCCTCCCTCCACGAGCATCATCACCACGGCGATCACTCCGCAGGCCGTCAGGAAGCTGCCCGCCAAATCGCGGAGGAGTGTGTTCTGGATGGCATGGACCAGCGGCATGGTGCCCGTGCAGGCGATGGCCACGCCCCGCTCTTCCCCGCCCGCCTCGGCGGCGACCGGCTCCACCGCCGCCCGCACTCGATCGAGAAACTCCCCGTAGTCCACGTCGGCCAGCGCCGGAATCCGAGCGGTCACCCGCCACCATTGCTCGCCCGCCACGTCGCGGACATAGCCAACATCAGCCGCTGCCAGCCGGCGGGCCGCCTTGGCCTCGGCCAGGGCCGCGCCGATCGCCCCCCGGGCCGGCAGATCGGGAAGCAGGCCGGCCGCCGACGAGGCCGCCGACACGCCGGCCAGCCCGGCCAGCCGGGCCTCGACCTCCCGCACCATCCCCAGCCGGGCGGCCGGCCGGAGGTCGCTGTCGGCCGCGAACCGCAGCACCACCTCGATCGGCACGAGCGGCCCGATCTTGTCCTCGATCCACTCGTAATCCCGGATCACCCGGCTCTGCGGCGTGAACAGAGTGTCGATCCGCACTGAGGTCCGCAGCCGGGGCAGGCCGGCCGCCGCCACGACCGCGAGGGCCAGGAATCCCCAGGCCACGGGCCGGGCCCGGCGAATCACAAAGCCGGCAGCCTGCCGGGCCGCGGCAGCCCAGCCGAGGGCCAGCCGGGGGGGAATCGGCCACCGCTCGAACAGCCCGGGCAACACCAGAAACATGAGCGCCGGCGCGGCCAACACGCCGATCGCCGCATGCAGGCCGAAGGTCCGGATCGGTTCCAGTTCGCTGACCGCCAGCGACACCAGACCGATGGCGGTCGTGCCGGCCGACAGCCCGCAGGGCAGCCAGGCCAGCCGCACGCCCCGGGCCGCTACGCCCCGGCGGCCGCCGGTGGCCAAGGCCTCGCCGAGGTAGTTGAGCAGGTGGATACCGCCGGAGACGCCCAGCACGAGCACAAGCACCGGCATCACGATCAAGACGGCGCTCATCCGGTCGCCGCTGACGGCCAACGTCGTGAAGGCCAGGCCCACGCTCCAGGCGGCCAGGGCGAACACGAGCAGGGCATAGCCCAGTGAACCGACCGCCAGCCAGGCCACGAGGAGCGTGACGACCGCGGCCGGCAGGGCCAGCCCGGCGAGCGAGCCGAAGCTCGCCTCGTCGACGGCCACGGTGTCGCTGACCGGACCGGCCAGGTGGACGGCGTCGGGAGCGACGGCCGCCGCGGTGGCGGCGGTGCTGCGAATCCAGTCCACCGCGTCCCGCCGCGACTGCATCCCCTCGGCCGAGATGCCGAACACGAGGCAGGTGGTTCGGCCGTCGTCTCCAACCAAGACGCCCGAGAGCCGCTCGACCGCCGTCCGCCGGTCGAGCGACAGGGGGGGCACCATCAGGCTCTCCACGGCGGCCGGCCCGCAGGCCACGCCGGTGAACAGTGGCCGGCCGCTGGCATCCCGCGGCGCGTCGTCGCCGGTGGCCGCCTCGAGGAGGCTCGTGACAGCCGGCGCGTCGAGGTCGCAGCCCGGCCAGGAGAGGATCACCACGTCGCCGCTCTCGAAGGCGGCCACGAACCGATCGTAGTCTTGCCGCTGCGGGTGGCCGGCGGGCACCCAGTCGAGCGGTGTTGTGGAGTCGGCCCCCAACACCCCCAGGGCCGCCGCGGCGACCCAGGGGCTCGCCGCCGCGCAGGCCGCCAGCGCAACCAGGGCCAGGCCGAAGGGCCGCATCGGGCTCGCCCTCTCAAACCGCGGAAGGAAAGGCTCGGGCATGCGCGGGGCGGGGTTGCAGGCGGGCTTGCTGCCGGCGGCCCGGAAAGCGGGTGGGCGGAGTCCGCCGAGCTCCCGCATAATACCCTGCGGTGCGAGACCGGCGGGCCGCCAGGATTGCCGCTGCACGCGCGGAGCGGAAAGGCTAATATTTGGGATAGGTGTTCCCAGTCCCGCTGATCGACCAGTGAGGTCCGCGATCCGGTTTCCGCCCGCCCTGGCGGGCGGGCCCCGGGTCGGCGACGCGGGCGACCCCCGGAGTTGGTTCCATGGGTTGCTCGATCCAAGCACGCTTGTCCCGGCCGCCGGCCCTCTGGCTGCTCGCCGCCAGCGGCCTGTCGGCCGCCGCTCCCGACGCGATTGACTTCAACCGCGACATCCGACCGATCCTGGCCGAGAACTGCTTCTACTGCCACGGCCAGGACGGCAACAAGCGGGAGGCCGACCTGCGGCTCGACCTCCGGGAGGCGGCCGTGGCGGCCGGGGCGATCGTGCCCGGCGAGGCCGGCGCGAGCACGCTGCTCGAGCGAATCCACTCGACCGATGCCGAAGTGCTGATGCCGCCCCCCGACTCTAATCGGCGGCTCTCGGCCGAGCAGAAGCAGCTGCTCGAGCGGTGGATCCAGGCCGGGGCGGCCTACGAGCCCCACTGGGCGTTCGTCGCCCCGCGGCGGCCCGAGCCGCCGGCCGTGGCCCGCCCGGAGTGGTTGCGTAATCCAGTCGACACCTTCGTGCTGGCGAAGATCGAGGCGGCCGGGATGCAACCCTCCCCCGAAGCCGACCGGACGACGCTCATCCGCCGCCTCCACGCCGACCTCGTCGGCCTGCCGCCGACCCCCGCGGAGGTCGAGGCGTTTGTCGCCGACCCCGCCCCCGACGCCTACGAGCGGCTGGTGGACCGGCTCCTGGCCAGCCCCCACTACGGCGAGCGGATGGCGCTCCCCTGGCTCGACGCGGCCCGCTATGCCGACTCCAACGGCTTCCAGCAAGACGGCGACACCTGGCAATGGATCTGGCGGGACTGGGTCGTCAAGGCCTTCAACGCCGACCTGCCCTTCGACCGGTTCTCGATCGAGCAGCTGGCCGGCGACCTGCTGCCGGACGCCACGCCCGAGCAGCGGATCGCCACCGGCTTCAACCGCAACCATCTTCTGAACGGCGAGGGGGGCGCGATCGCCGAGGAGCAGCGGTTCAACAATCTCTTCGACCGGGTGGACACGACGGCCACCACCTGGCTGGGCCTGACGCTGGCCTGCGCCCAGTGCCATGACCACAAGTACGATCCCCTCACGATGACCGACTACTACGGTCTGCTCGATCTCTTCAACCGCGTGCCCGAGTCGGGGATGCCGACCCGGTTCTCGGCCCGGATCCGGGTGGCCCCGCCGGTGGTCGAGGTGCCCGACGAGCCGCTTCGACGGCAGATCGCCGAGCTCGAAGAACTGCTCGCCGCCCTCGGCGAAGAGTCCCCCGACGAGGCCGAGCGGCTGCGGGCCGAACTCGACGGCCTCAAAGGCGACAAGCTGCCGCGGGTGATGGTGATGAGCGACGCCAAGCCGCGGGAGACCCGGATCCTCGACCGTGGCGACTATCTCTCGCCGGTCGGCGAGCGGGTCGAGTTCGCCCCTCCGCCGGTCCTCCCGCCGCTGCCGGCCGACGCCCCCCGCAACCGGCTCGGCTTCGCCCGCTGGCTGTTCCTGCCCGAGCACCCGCTCACGGCCCGCGTGCAGGTCAACCGGATGTGGCAGGAGTTCTTCGGCACGGGGCTCGTCAAGACGGCCGAAGACATGGGCGTTCAGAGCGAGTATCCGCTCCACATGGATCTCCTCGACTGGCTGGCCGTCGAGTTCCGGGCCGCCGGCTGGAGCGTCAAGCACATGCACCGCCTGCTCGTCACCTCGGCCACCTACCGGCAGGCGAGTCGGATCAGCCCCGAGCACCTGGCCAAGGATCCGGAAAACCGCCTTCATGCCCGGGCGGCCCGGTTCCGGATGCCGGCCCCGGTGCTCCGCGACGCAGCCTTGGCCGCGGCGGGCCTGCTCGACCGCCGGGTCGGGGGCCCGCCCGTCTATCCCTACCAGCCCGACGCCATCTGGGAGGCGCTCGCGATCACCAAGGAACGCGACTTCACCTACCCGACCTCGGAGGGTTCCGACCTGTACCGCCGCAGCCTCTACACCTTCTGGCGGCGGACCGTCGCCCCGGCCAACATGTTCGACGCAGCCAACCGCCAGACCTGCACGGTTCGGGCCAGCCGCACGAGCACCCCGCTCCATGCCCTGACCACGCTCAACGACCCGACCTGGGTGGAGGCCGCCCGGATGCTCGCCGAGCGGAGCATCGGGGCCGCGGCCGACCTCGACGGCCGGCTCTCCTTCGCGTTTCGCCAGGTCGTGGCCCACCGGCCGAGCGGCTACGACCTGGATGCGCTCCGCACGGCTTTTCACCGCCAGCGGGCGTTCTACGCGGCCGACACGCCGGCGGCCCGCCAGCTGCTGGCCGTCGGCGCGAGCCGGCCCGACGCGACCCTCGACCCGGTCGACCACGCGGCCCTCACCAACGTCTGCCTGGCGATCCTCAACCTCGACGAGTCCCTGACCCGGGAATGATGACGATGTCCTCCTCCGTAGCGGCGGGATTGCATCCCGCCGGCCAGTTGACACTCCCCTACCCCAGTGCCACCGTTTTCGGTCGGCGACCTTCTGGGGCCCGCGGGTTAGAAACCCGCGGCTACGTCGAGCCAATGACCTGGAAGACTCCGAGCAGCCAAACCGCCTCCTCCGTAGCGGCGGGATTGCATCCCGCCGGCCAGTTGATGCCGCCCGCTTTAGGCGAGGGGTTGCCCGTGCCAATCGAGCCGGTGCGGGGCATACCGAAAGGGGACAGTCCCCGAAGCGGGGACAGTCCCCAGCGAGCGTCCGGCGAGATGGCACGGGCAACCCCGGCCGACTCGGTTCGATTCCACAACCCATAAGGTGAGGCATGTCCGAACTGATCCGTGACAACCTGGCCCGCGTGACCCGCCGCCGATTGTTCGGCTCGGCCGGGATGGGGATCGGCTCGGTGGCTCTGGCGTCGCTCGTGGGCCGCGAGGCAGCGGCCGCGGCCAGCAGCCCGGGGCTGCCCGGGCTGCCCCACCACACGCCCACGGCCAAGCGGATGGTGATGCTCTGGCAGGGGGGCGGCCCGTCGCACGTGGACCTGTTCGATCCCAAGCCGGCCCTGATCGCCCGCGGCGGCGAGGACATCCCCGAGAGCGTCCGCGGCCAGACCAGGCTCTCCACGATGTCGAGCGGCTACGCCAAGTGGCCGGTGGTTTCGCCGATCAAGGGCTTCCGTCGCTACGGCAGCTGCGGCATGGAGATGAGCGAACTCCTGCCGGCGATCGGGGGCATCGCCGATGAGCTCTGCCTCGTGCGGAGCATGCACACCGAGGCGGTCAACCATGCCCCCGGCGTGACGTTCTTCCTGACCGGCTCGCAGGTGCCCGGCCGGCCGAGCCTGGGGGGCTGGCTGAGCTACGGCCTCGGCTGCGAGACCGACGACCTGCCGGCCTTCGTGGTGATGACCTCGAGCGACAAGGGCAAGACCTGCGGGCAGCTGTTCTTCGACTATTACTGGGGCAGCGGCTTCCTGCCGAGCCGCTTCCAGGGGGTCAAGTTTCGCAACACCGGCGACCCGGTGCCCTACCTCGCCAATCCGGCCGGCACCAGCCGGGCAGCCCGGCGGGCCCTGCTCGACGACCTGGCCGCCATGAACGCGGCCCACCTCGCCGACTATGGCGACCCGGAGATCGACACCCGGATCGCCCAATACGAGATGGCCTACCGGATGCAGGCGAGCGTGCCGGAACTCGTGGACTTCTCCGACGAGCCGCAGCACGTGCTCGACCGCTACGGCCCCGACGTGCATACCAAGGGCAGCTTCGCCTACAACTGCCTGGTGGCCCGCCGGCTGCTCGAGCGGGGCACCCGGTTCGTGCAGCTGATGCATGCCGGCTGGGACCAGCACAGCAACTTGTTCACGCAACTGGCCGTGCAGTGCCGCGACACGGAAGGTCCGTCGGCGGCCCTGGTGATGGACTTGAAGGAGCGGGGCATGCTCGCCGACACGCTCGTCGCCTGGGGAGGCGAGTTCGGCCGAACGCCCTTCGGGCAGGGCGATCCCAAGAATCCCAAGGGCCGCGACCACTTCGGCCGGGCCTTCTCCTGGTGGCTGGCCGGCGGGGGCGTGAAGCCGGGCCACGTCTACGGCGCGACCGACGACTACGCCTGGAACATCACGGCCGATCCGGTCCACGTCCACGACATGCAGGCTACGCTCATGCACCTGGCGGGCATCGACCACACCCGGCTCACCTTCCGCTACCAGGGCCGCCAGTTCCGGTTGACCGACGTGCACGGGCATGTCGTCAAAGGCATCCTCAGTTGACGCCACCTCCTGCGTGGGTCGGGGTTGCCCGTGCCATCTCGCCGGACGCTCGCTTCCGGCATCCTGCCTTCAGCTCGCTCGATGGAAACCGTCCTTCGGCATCCTGCCTCCGGACGGTTTCCAACGCCGGCTCGATCGGCACGGGCAACCCCTCCCTTCGACCCCTCATAGAAACCCCGGGCGCGAGCCCGGGGACGGTGGGAATGAGAACCACCCACTCCCCACCCACTCGCCATCCACCTCCCGCCGCTCACCCCGCGGCCAGCATCCAGGCGGCGAGCACGGCCCGGGCCGTCCAGAGAATGGTCCGCGGCCAGTTACTCCGCACGAGCGCGGACACGGTCGCGGCCGCGTGGCCCTCGGCGGCGAGCCGGCCGTGGAGCGGCATCTGGACGGCGAGCGTCGAGAGCCAGAGCAGGGCCACCAGCACCAGCCCGGCGAGGGCCGCCCCGCGGCCGATGGCAGGCGGCGGTGCGACCGCCAGCCAGCCGGCGGCCGCCGCTTCGACGAGCATCGGCGGCAGGACCACGAGCGACGTCCGCTGCTGGTTCTCGCGGGCGTAGCCGGCCGCCTCCGGGCCGCTGACAGCCGCGAACAACGGGTAGTGCACCACCTGCACGAACCAGATGATGCCGGCCATCATGCCGGAGGACACGGCCTGGGCGATGAGCAGCATGTCGAGGGTCGTCACAGGGGCTGGCTCCGAGAGACCCGCCGGCAGGTCAGTAGCGGGGGGTTGCCGGGTCGATCTGGCACGACCAGGCCTCGATTCCGCCGGCCATGCTCTGGGCGGCGGCGAATCCGCGGGCCCGGAGAAACTCCACGACCCGCAGGCTGCGGACGCCGTGGTGGCAGTGGACGACGATCCGCCCGTCGCGGTGGGCCTCGAGGTCGGCGAGCCGCTCGGGGATGGTCCGCATCGGGATCAGGAGGGATCCTTCGATTCGGGTGATCGCATGCTCGTCGGGCTCGCGGCAGTCGAGCAGCAGGAAGGGCTCGCCCGCGGCCCGCAGGGCGGCGACGGCCTGGACATCGATCTCGAGCGGTGCGGGCGTCATGGGGCGGCAGGGGGGCAATCGATCGATCGACAGCATACCGACCGGCGCCGCGGGGAGAACTGGCCTTTTCAATTCCCCCGGCCGCCGTGGTAGCCTTTTGTTGCTCGGCAACATTCCCGGAGATGCTCGATGCACGTCGTTCAAGGTTTTCTGACGCTCGTGGCCCGGCTCGCGATCGCGGCGATCTTTCTCTCGAGCGCGGTGATGAACAAGATCCCGCAATTTAGCGCGGTCGCTGAGATGATGGACGCCAAGGGGATCCCCCAGGCCAAAATCATGCTGGCCGGGGCGATCGCCTTCCTCTTGCTCGGCTCGCTCTCGCTGATCCTCGGCTTCTGGACCCGGTTCGGAGCGTTCCTGCTCCTGGTGTTCCTGGCCGCGGCCACCTACTACTTCCACGCCTTCTGGCAGCTTCCCGCCGAGACGCCTCCGGAACTCCGGATGGGCGAGCAGATTCACTTCATGAAGAACCTCGCCCTGATGGGCGGGATGCTCTTCATCCTGGCCAACGGTGGTGGCCCGTGGAGCCTGGACGCCCGCCGCCATGCGGCCGGGCAGGGAGCGGCCGCCGCTGAAGAAACCTGACAGCAGCGGCGGTGGAAAGAAATGCCTCGTCTAGGACTCGAACCTAGAACCCTCTGATTAAGAGTCAGATGCTCTGACCAATTGAGCTAACGAGGCGGCACTCTCTTTTTACCCGCGAGCGGTGGCCGAAACAAGTCGCCGCCCGCCCGGACTTGATGGCAACGGGGGCGGCTCGCGGCCCGCTCCGCACATCGGACGCTTCCGGGAAATCGTGCCGGCGTCGGCCCCGCGTTGAGGGATTTTGGGGCAGCCGCTACATTCCGCGGATTCGCGACGGAACCCGCGGCGAGCGCACCGGGCCGAGATCGCGATTCACCGGCGGAGGAGCGAGCGGGCATGGGCAGATTTGACGGACAGAAGGGGCTCGTCCTCGGCGTGGCCAACGACCACTCGATCGCCTGGGCGATCGCCAAGGAGGTCATGGCCGAAGGGGGCCAGATCGGTTTCTCCCACCTGCCCGACCGGCCCGACGACGAGCGGCAGCGGAACCGCCGCCGGGTCGCCCAACTCACAGACCCGGAACCCAACGCCACGTTTCTCGTGCCGATGGACGTCTCCGACGACGCCCAGATCGCAGCGGTCATCGACCGGGCCAAGCAGGAATTCGGCGCGCTCGACTTCGTCGTCCACTCGATCGCCTTCGCGCCCCTGGAAGACCTCAAGGGGGAGACCACCAACTGCAGCCGGGAGGGCTTCCGGGTGGCCATGGAGACGAGCGCCTACAGCCTCCTGGCCGTCGGCCGGCTGGTCCGCGGGATCCTGGCGAAGGACGCCTCGATCCTCACCCTCACCTACTTCGGTGGCGAGAAGGTCGTGCCCGGCTACAACATCATGGGCGTCTGCAAGGCCACGCTCGACGCCTGCGTGAAGTACATGGCCTACGACCTCGGCCCGGCCGGGGTCCGGGTCAACGCGGTCAGCGCCGGCCCCCTGCGGACGCTCGCGGGCCGCGGCGCCGGTGTCGACGACATGCTCGGCCTCTACCAGCACATGTCGCCGATGGGCCGCAACATCACCCACGAGGAGGTGGGCAAGGCAGGCGCCTGGCTGCTGTCGCGGGAGTCGCTCGGGATCACGGGCGAGATCCTCCACGTCGATGCCGGCTACAACATCATGGGCTCGCCCGGCCGACTGCTCGACCTGGTGCAGAAGCCGGAATAGCCCGCGGTCGCCTCAGGGCGGGTCGTGGCCGCCCGGATGCCAGGGGTGGCAGCGGCCGATCCGCGCAAGCCCCTTGAGGGTGCCGCGAATGGCGCCGTATTTCTCGACCGCCTCGCGGAAGTAGCCGCTGCAGGTCGGCGTGAACCGGCAGTGGCGGCCGAGCAGCGGGCTGAGCGTCGCCTTGTAGACGATCACGAGGCCGACGAGCACGGCCGATGCCGCCCGGTCGCAGACCCGCCCCACGCGATCGAGCAGCGGGTTCACGTCTTCTTCCCCCGGCCCGGCCGTCGGCGGCCGTCCGGCCGCGGCGTCATGGTGGCGTAGCCCGGCCGCCCGGTCACGCGGGCCGCGAGCGCTACGATCGCGGCCTCGACCTCGCTCGCTCCGGGAGCGCCCCGCGGCGGCAGGCCCGAGCGGACGACGATCACGTAGTCGCTCCCGACCGGCAGCCGCGAACGCACCAGCCGAAAGGCCTCCCGCAGCCGCCGCTTCCAGCGGTTGCGGACCACGGCATTGCCGATCCGCCGCGACACGGAAAGCCCCAGGCGGGCCTCGGCCGCGGCGTCGTCCCGCGGGCAGGCATAGAGCACGAGTGAACCCGCCGCGGCGGTCGCCCGGCGGGCGTAGACGCGGGAGAAGTCGGCCGGGGACAGGATGCGTCGCTGCCTGGGCAACTCCCGGCCGCCAGGCGTCACCACCGCAGGCCGGCCCGCGGATCCGCCCCTCCCGCCTTCGCGGCCGCCCCGGCCTCCGCGACCTTCGCCGCCTCGAGCAGCCGGGTCGCGTCCTCGTCGGCTACCGCGGGCAGCACGATCTGCACCTCGGCGATCAGATCACCCTTGGCGCCGTTGGCATGCCGCACCCCCATCCCCGCGGCCCTCAGCTTCCTGCCGCCGGAGGTCCGGGGCGGGATCCGCAGCGCGATCGTGCCCCAGGGCGTGGGCACGTCCACCTTCGCTCCCTCGATCGCCTCCGAGAGCGAGACCGGCAGCGTGATCTCGAGCGTGTCGCCGGAGCGGCGGAAGATCGGATGGGGTTCGACGTGCACGGACAAGAGCAGGTCGCCGGCCGGACCGCCGCCGCTGCCAGGCAGGCCCTGCCCACGCAGCCGCATCCGCCCGCCGTCGGGGACGCCCTGCGGGATCGTGACCGTGATGGTCTCGGTCTTGCCGCCGCCGCGATCGACATGGAGATCGGTCTTGCCGCCGTCGATCGCCAGACGAAAGGGAATCTCGATTCGGGCCTCGACATCCTGGCCCGGCGCCTGGGCCGCCCGGCGGCGGCCCCGGGTCGCGCGGCCGCCGGCCGACCGGCCGAAGATCTGCTCGAATCCGCCCGCGCCACCGAACAGGCTTTCCAGGTCGACCTCGCCCCCGCCGGGGAAGCCGCCCGCGCCGCCTCCGCCGAACGGCCCGCCACCCCAGCCGCCCTGCGGCCCGCCTCCACCCACGCCCTCGAACGAGCTTCCATAGCGGTCATACATTTCCCGCTTGCTGGGATCGTTGAGCACGTCGAACGCGTTTTGGACCTGCTTGAACTTCTCCTTCGCCTTCTCGTCGTCGGGATGGAGGTCGGGGTGATACTTGCGGGCCAGCTCGCGGTAGGCCTTGCGAATGTCCTCGGCCGACGCGGTCCGCGACACGCCCAGCGTCGCGTAGTAGTCCTCCGCCATGGATCGATCCTGAAGCCGCGAAACCTGGGCCGGCGAAACCGCTGACCGTGCCCGAAAGAGAAATGGTAAGTCAGGTCAGGCGGGGGCGGAAGTGGACCGCAGAACGGGCCTCAGCCGGCCGCGGGGTCCCGCGGCTCGACGGCCACGGCCTCGGGCCGCTGCGCCAGAAACTCCTGCTGGCACCGCACTGCCGGCTCGCCCGCCGCCGGATGGAGCAGGTGAAACTGACCCGCGGAATCGAGCACGCGGGCCCGCGTATTGTCGGCCAGGTAGACGGGGATGATCTCCCGCAGGATCCTGCCGGAGAGTTCGGGGTCGAGGACCGGAAACATTACCTCCACCCTCCGGAAGAAGTTTCGCGGCATCCAGTCGGCGCTCGAGAGAAACACGCTCGCCTCCTCGTCGGGCCCAAACACGTAGACCCGGCTGTGCTCCAGGAACCGGTCCACCACGCTCCGGACGCGGATCGTCTCGCTCAATCCCGGCACGCCCGGCCGCAGCGAGCAGATCCCGCGGGCCACGATGTCGATCGGCACGCCCGCCTGGCTGGCGCGGTAGAGGGCCTCGATCACCTGATGATCCACGAGCGAGTTGAGCTTGGCGAAGATCCGGGCAGGCCGCCCCGCCAGCGATCGGCATGTCTGTTCCTCGATCAGCTCGAGCGTCCGCCGGTGGAGGTCGTCGGGCGCCACGATCAGCCGCTGCCAGGCGTGGCCCTGCGAGTAGCCCGTCAGGAGATTGAACAGTGCCGAGGCGTCCTCCGCGATCGCCTCGTCGGCCGTGAACAGGCCCAGGTCGGTGTAGAGCAGTGCCGTCGTGGGGTTGTAGTTGCCGGTGCCGAGATGCACGTAGCGCTTGAGCCCGCTCCCCTCCTGCCGCACCACCAGCGAGACCTTGCAGTGGGTCTTGAGGTCGAGAAACCCGAACACGACGTGCACGCCCGCCCGCTCCATCTGCCGGGCCCAGCTGACGTTGTTGGCCTCGTCGAACCGGGCCTTGAGCTCCACCAGCGCCGTCACGTGCTTGCCCGACTCGGCCGCGTCGATCAGGGCCCGAGAGATCGGCGAGTCACCGCTCGTGCGGTAGAGCGTCTGCTTGATGGCCAAGACCCGCGGATCGGCGGCGGCCCGGGTCACGAACTCCACCACCGGGTCGAACGACTCATAGGGATGATGGAGCAGGATGTCGCGGCTGGCGATCGTCCGGAAGATGTCGTCGGCCTGCCGCCCCATGCCCCGCGGCGGGCGGGGAGTGAAGGGCTTGTCGTGGAGCCGCTCGAAGCCGGGTAGCTTGTGCAGTTCCCAGAGCGCGGTCAGGTCGAGTGGCCCGTCGATCCGGTAGACCTCGCTGTAGCCGTCGTCGCCCTCGGGGGCCCGCAGCCGCTCCTCGTCGATGATCAACGCGGCCAATCGCTGGTCGGCCTTCGACGCCACCTCGATCCGCACGGCCTGACCCCGCTGCCGGGCCTTGAGCCGGTCCTCGATCAGCTTGAGCATGTCGTCCGACTCCTGCTCGAGCAGTTCGAGGTCGCTGTCGCGGGTGACGCGGAAGGCCGTCCAGGTGTCCACCTCGAAGCCGCCGAACAGGTCGGGCAGCCGGGCCGAGATCACGTCTTCCAGCAGCACGAACGGGGTCCGCCCCGGCTCGCCGCCGGAGAGCATCACGATCCGCGGCAGCACCTGCGGCACCTGGACGACGGCGAACAACTGCTTGGGCCCGAGCCCCTCGGCCCGATGCAGCATCACGCCGAGATAGAGGCCGCGATTGTGGTATCGCGGCGAGGGGTGCGCGGGATCGACCGCCATCGGCGTGAGGATCGGCAGCGCCCGGTCGCGAAAGAACCGATCGACCTGCTCCCGCTGCGGCCCCACGAGGTCGGTGTAGCGCAGCAGCTGGAAGCCTTCGGCCTCGAGGGCCGGCGCGAGCCGCTCGCGGAGGCAGCGATACTGCCGGACGACCAGCTCCTGCGTGCGGACGGCGATCGCCTTCAGCTGGGCCAAAGCCGTCATCCCGTCGGGGGCTTCGTCCTGCGGGGCGCTCTCGCCGAAGGCCTGCTCGCGGAGGCCCGCCACGCGGACCATGAAGAACTCGTCGAGGTTCGAACTGAAGATCGCCAGGAACTTGAGCCGCTCCATCAGCGGGTTTTCGTCGTTCTCGGCCTCCTCGAGCACCCGGAGGTTGAACTCCAGCCAGCTGAGTTCCCGGTTGATGAAGCACTCCGGCCCCATGCTCGCCTCGGCCGCATTCGTGGACGCCATGCCGTGCCCTGCTCCTTGTCGTCGCCCTTGGTGATCGCCTGGAAATCAACCACAGTGTAGCCTCGAGACTTGCAACGAGTCCGACGCCTGTCGCTCACGAAATCCTCGCATGACGCCTTCGTCCGACCGCTTCCACACAGCCGTCGCCGCGGCCACTCAGGCGCTGCCCGCGTCGCTCCCGCCTGGGGGCCGGGGCTGGTGCGCGGCCGTCGCGAGCATCCTCGAGGCGGCGGCCGCCAAGCCGGGCAACGTCCACCCCGCCGCGTCGTTCCCCGACCTCGCGTTCGCGGATCTCGTCACCGCCGGCATCGCGATCGCGCCGGCGATCGACGCCGCAGCCACGCGGCCGCTCGGCGAGACGATCCACGCGGCAGTGCGGGCGGCCGTGGCCGCGACGCCCTCCAACGCGAACCTCGGCATCGTGCTCCTCGTCGCGCCGCTGGCCGCCATCCGCGGCCCGACGACCGGCCCGATGCCGCTTTCGGCGGCGGCCGCCGACGCGGTCGTGGCGGCCACCGGGCCGGCCGACGCGGCGGCGATTTGGGAGGCGATTCAGCTCGCCAAGCCGGGCGGCTTGGGCCGGAGCGACCGCTGGGACCTCGCCGGCCCGCCGCCGACCGAGATTCGCGCGGCGATGCGGGAGTCGGCCGACCGCGACACGATCGCACGGATGTGGGCCCACGGCTACGACGAACTCTTCGCCGGCCCGGTGGCCGACCTCGCCGCCACCGTCGGCGGCGGCTGGCCGCTCGAGCCGGCGATCGTCCGCTGCCAACTGCGACAGCTCGCCCGCCGCCCCGACTCGCTGATCGGCCGCCGCCACGGGCACGCCGCCGGAGAGGAAGTCTCGGCCCGCGCGGCGGCCCTCGTGGCCCGCGAGCCCGCCTGCCCCGCGGCTGCCGCCGCGCCCGACTGGCTCGCTGCAATCGCGGATTTCGACGCCTCGCTCCGGGCGCCGCGCCGGCTCAACCCGGGCACCACCGCCGACCTGGTCGCCGCGGCCCTCTATATTCTGCTCCGAGACGGGCGGCTCGCAGCCCCCCTCGCCGCCATGCTCCCCCCGACGCCAAAGCCATGACCAACCGCACCTCCGTCGATCGCCACCAGGTTCAGCTCCGCAAGGCCGTACACGTCTTCTGCGCAGGCCACTTCATCACGCTCGCCGACGACTTCTGCGAGCCGGTGCATGGCCACAACTGGACGGTCGGCGTGGACGTCGAGGGCTCTCCCGATCGACACGGCATGGTGATCGACTTCATCGCCCTGCGGGACGCCGTGACGGCGATCGTCACCGGGCTCGACCACAAGATGTTGCTGCCAACCGCCAACCAGTTTCTGGCAGTCGAGACGGCGACGGGCCCGCTCGGCGGCCCGGAGGTGACCGTGCGGTTCGCCGATCGCCGCTGGGTGTTCCCGGCGCCAGAGTGCGTGCTCCTGCCGGTGGCCAACACCACCGCCGAGTGGATCGCGGGCTGGATCGGCGGCCGGCTGCTCGAGTCGCTCGCGGCTCGCGGCACGCCGCTTGCCGGCACGCTCCGGGTGCTGGTGGATGAGTGCCTCGGCCAGTCGGCCGTCTGGGAACGCCGCGGAGTACCGCGGGCGGGCTGACACCGGGAGGAGCGCGACGCCGCTCAGGCCTCGGCCACGGCGAGTTTGCCGGCGGCCTCGAGCGCCAGGGACAGCGGCCGGCCCGCCACCCGCACCAGCATCAGACCCGCGCCGTCGGGATTCCGCTCCACCGCGCCGACGGTGCCGAGCGCCAGGCCGCACTCGGTCAGGTAGCGGAGGAACTCGGGTGACTGGTCGAGCACCCGCGCCAGCCGGAAGCCGGTGCCCGCCCCGCAGTCGGCCAGCGACCGCGGCGGCGCCTCCTCGCCATCGCCGAGGGTGTGGGCGTCGGCCGGCGGAATCGGGTCGCCGTGCGGATCGACCTCGGGCCGACCGAGGAAGGCGTCGATCCGCTCCACGAGCAGGTCGCTGACGGCATGCTCGAGGTGCTCGGCCTCGTCGTGCACTTCGTCCCAGGTCATGTCGAGCGTCCGCATCAGAAATAGTTCAATCAGCCGATGGCGGCGGATGACCCGCAGGGCGAGCATCCGGCCGGCGCGGGTGAGCGCCACGCCCTCGTAGGGCCGATGGGTCGCCAGCCGCGCTGCGTCGAGCGTCTTGAGCATGCTGGTCACGGTACCCGGGGAGACGCCCAGGGTGGTGGCGATCTGCCCAGTGCTGGCCGGCCGCCCGTCCTGGGATGCCGTGAGCTGGTAGATCGTCTTGGCGTAGTTCTCGACGGTCAGGCTGGCCACAGAAAACGGGCTCCTGCGGGGGCGGAGGGCGGGAGACGGCGGTGCCGCGCAGCCTCGTTGCCGCGCGCCCGCCGGGCAGGCATTATGTCCGCGGCGGCCATTATGGACGCACCGGGAGAACCACGCATGGGTCTGAACGAGCGGGGCTACGAAATCGCCGAGGGCATGGTGCGCCGCGCCGAGGCCCTCGCCACCGTATGCCACGACCGAGCCGGCGTGCGGGTGCTCGACTGCGGCGTCACGGCCGCCGGCGGCGACGAGGCCGGCCTGGGCATGGCCCGCGTGGCGCTCGGTGGCGCGGGCTCCGTCACGCTCCTGCCGACGGCGGCGGGCGATGCCGCCTGGCCGGGATGCACACGGCCCACGGTCCACGTGAGCAGCGATCAGGCGGTCGCCGCCTGCCTCGCCGCCCAGTACGCCGGCTGGAAGGTGTCCACCGACAACTACTTCGCGATGGCGAGCGGCCCGATGCGGGCGGCGATCGGCAAGGAGGACCTGTTCAAGGACATCGGCCTGCTGGAGCGGCCTGCCGTCGCGGTCGGCCTGCTCGAGGCAGCGCGGCTGCCGCCTGCCGACGTCTGCCTCAGCCTCGCCACCGCGGCGGGCGTGCCGCCGGAAAAGCTGCTCCTGCTCGTGGCCCGGACGGCCAGTCCGGCCGGCACGCTCCAGGTGGCCGCGCGGTCGCTCGAGACGGCGATCCACAAACTGCATGACCTCGGTTTCGATCTCGGCCGGATCCGCGGCGGCTCGGGCACGGCGCCGCTGCCCCCGGTCGCGGCCGACGACCTGACGGCGATCGGCCTGACGAACGACGCGATCCTCTACGGTGGGAGCGCGGTGCTGGAGGTGGAAGACGCCGACGCCGAGGTGGCCGCCCTCGGCCCGGCTGCCGTGAGCCGCGCCTCGCCGGCCTTCGGCGCGCCGTTCCGGGAGATCTTCGAGGCGGCCGGCCGCGACTTCTACGCGATCGACCCGGCCCTGTTCGCCCCCGCGCGGATCGAGTTCGTCGACGTCGCCACCGGGAAGCGGCGCGTGTTCGGACGCGTCGAGCCGGCGATCGTCGCGGCGTCGTTCGCCGCCGGCGGCCGATGACGAGGCGGGCCTGCATCCTCGGCGAGCCCGACGGCTGGCATGCCCGGCGACTGGCCGCCGGCCTCGAATCCCGCGGGCTCAGGGCGACGATCGTCCGCTGGCAGGCCCTGCGGGCGGCGGTCGCCCTCGACGGGCCCCGATTCGGACCACCGGAGTTCGCCGCCGCCGACGTGATCGCCGTCCGGGGGATGCCGGGCACGTCGCCCGCCGACGCGCGACTCGAGGAGGTGATCTTTCGGATGGACGTGCTTGGCCGGCTCGCCGCCGCGGGCACGCCCGTCGTCAATCCGCCCAAAGCGCTCGAGATCGCGATCGACAAGTATCTCACGCTCGCCCATCTGGCCGAGGCCGGCTTGCCCGTGCCGCGGACGCTCGTCGTGCAAGACGAAGCCTCGGTCGCCCAGGCCCGCGCCGAGCTCGGTGGCGACTGCGTGATCAAACCGCTGTTCGGCTCGCGGGGCCGCGGGCTCGTGCGGGTGGCGGCCGGTGACGCGAGCGACCTGACGGCCGAGACCGGCGGCGTCGTCTACCTTCAGGAGTTCATCCCGCACCCCGGCTGGGACGTGCGGGTGTTGGTGGTCGGCGAGCGGCTGTTCGGGATGCGCCGCCACGCGGCCCCCGGGGAGTGGCGGACCAACCTGGCCCTGGGCGGCCGCGCCGAGTCACTGGTGGTGCCGGCCGACTGGGGCAACCTGGCCCGCCGCGCCGCCGACGCCGTGGGGGCACCGCTGGCCGGGGTCGATCTCTTGCCCGCCCGCGACGGTCGAGTCCTCATCCTGGAGGTGAACGCCGTCCCGGGCTGGCGGGGGCTCGAAGCAGTCGTCGGCCCGGAGGTGGCCGAGGCCGTTACCGATCACGTGGTGGCGGCAAGCCGCCTGTGAAACTGGGCAAACCCTCAGGCTTGAGCCTTGTTTCGCCCGGCGTTGCGAGCCGGACAATTGGGATTTGCGAACCGGTGACGCTGCGCGATTCCTAGGCAGGACTCCCGCTGCCTCGCCGCGAAGCAGCACTGCCTGGTTGCGAGTCAGGGCAGTGCCCTTGGTCGCAAGTCGTTGCGCAGCAAGCACTTCATGCTGTCACTTGACTGCTTGCCAAAGGTTTTCCAGCCGATGACCGCGGGACGTCCGTGGCCGGCCCGAGACCGCCCCCTCAACCACCACGCAGGATCCTCCTCATGGCCACGAAGACCGCCCCCGCCGACCCCCATGCCGCCACCGCCGTGCTCCAGGTTGCCGAGCGGCTCTATGCCATGGACCCCGAGTGGGTGGTCTTCTTCCGTGAGGTTCTGGGCGTCGAGGGGATCGTGCGGCGGACCTTCAGCGAACCCGAGTCGCTGGTCCGGTTCGAGTGCTCGCCGCAATACGCTCGGATCCGCGAGATGCTCGACAGCCTGCGGTCGCGGCAGCAGGATCGCCCCACCGACCGCGAGACCCAGCGGGTGGTGACCGTGCGCATGCCACGGTCGCTCCATGAGACTCTGAAGAACGAGGCCGGACTGCTCCGGGTGAGCGTCAACACCCTCTGCATCTCGAAGCTGATGAAGCTGCTCGACGAGCGGGAGCAGCGGGGCCTCTCGGCCGACCGAATCGACGCCGCCGAAGCGGCCAGCGAACGCAGTGGGACTGGAGCGGACCTGTAAGCCGGGTTCTGTCCCCGCCCGCTCTTGCGAGCCGGCGGGCTGGCGACCATTTCTCTAGGGCCACGATTGCCCGTGGCCTCCAGCAGCCTACCCGGAAGGTGGTCCGGGGCGGGCCGCCCCGTGCCGCTCGTTGCCGAGCGAACTCCTTCCTGCTTGGCCTTGCTCCGAGTGGGGTTTGCCGAGCCAGACCGGTCGCCCGGCCTGCTGGTGAGCTCTTACCTCACCGTTTCACCCTTACCGCCGGGGTCGCCCCCGGAGGCGGTCTGCTTTCTGTTGCACTGTCCCTGACCTCGCGGCCGGTGGGCGTTACCCACCACCCTGCCCTGCGGAGCCCGGACTTTCCTCCCGCCGCGGACTCACGCCCGCAGCCGGCGGCCGCCCGGTCCGCTCCAGTCACTGCACCCACAGTGTACGCAGCCCGCAGGCCGGCGGGTCCACCCCGGTCGTGGCAGCCCGGCATCCGCTCACTTGACCGGATCGGAACGGCTCCATAACCTCGTTGATGGCAAGGGTTTGGTGTGCTTCGGGGGCGACCCGCGAGCACCTCAGGCGGGGTAGGAGCTGCAACTGCATGTACGGTGAACTTGTTCCCCTTGGCGGCGGAGATCCGATTCCGCTCCTCAAGCCCACGCTGATGGTGGGCCGCCGGGAGAGCGCCGATATCGTGCTCAGGTTCCCCAACGTGTCGGGACATCACTGCGAGTTGTCGCTGGAGGATGGCTGCTGGACGATCAAGGATCTCCGCAGCAGCAACGGCACGAAGGTCAACGGGACGCGGGTCACGGAGCAGCGGCTGCGGCCCGGTGACAAACTTTCCATCGCCAACCACGATTTCGAGATCGTCTTCGATCCGGTCCGCCTGGGAGGATCGGCCCCGGCGGAGGAGAAGTCGCCCCAGGAAAGCCTGTTCAGCCGCTCGCTGTTGGAGTCGGCGGGCCTCGAGGTGAAGCAGCGGGGCGAATCGCGGCCGACCCGGTCGCGGCGGCAGGAGCTCTGACCCGGCCGGCCTCCTCCGCGGCGTGGACGCCGGCATGCCCCGGCTCGCCTCGGGGGCTTTGATTGCTCCTGGCCGGCGCGGGGTAAACTGACGCCATGCCACGACCCCGCAAGCTCCGCATCGAGTTCCGCAAGAATCGTTCCGGGCGGCGGCGTGACGGCGACCTGACGCGGAGAATCGCCGCCGACCCCGAGCGGCTGGCCGACGAAGCAGCCGGCGAGCGGCTCTCGGGCAAGGGTGACCTGACCCGCAAGCGGACGGTGGTGGTCGAGACAGAATCCCGAGGCCCGATCGACGGCCTGGCCGCCCTGCCCCATGCAGCCGACGCCTGGCGCGGACGGGTGCTCCATGTGCACGGGCTCGAGAGCCTGGTGCAGACCGGCGCCGGACGGCTGGTGCGGTGCACGCTCCGCCGAGTCCTGCGGACGATGGCCACCGATCAGCGGCATCCGCTGGCCGCCGGCGACTGGGTGCGGGCCACGGGCGACGGCCAGGAGGGCACGATCGAGGCCATCGAGCCCCGCCAGACGTCGCTCTCCCGCGACAGCCGGGGCCGACGGCACGTGATCGTCGCCAACGTCGATCAGCTCGTGATCGTGGGCAGCGCCGCCCTGCCCGACCTCAAGCCGGGCCTCGTCGATCGGATGCTCGTGGCGGCCGAGCTGGCCGGCATCCGCCCGCTGGTCTGCATCAACAAGGCCGACCTCGTGCCGGCCGCGGCGCTCGTGCCGCTGGCCGGCGTGTTCGCGCGCATGGGCTACCCCGTCGTGCTCTGCTCCGCCGTGACCGGACTCGGCCTGGGCAGGCTGGCCGCGGAGCTCGTCGGCCGCGTGACGGCGGTCGTCGGGCAGAGCGGCGTCGGCAAGTCGTCGCTGCTCAACGCGCTCGACCCCACGCTCGACCTGGCCGTGGGGGAGGTGAGCCGCGACAACCAGAAGGGCCGCCACACCACGACCACCGCCCGGCTCCTGCCCCATCGGTTCGACGGTTGGTTCGTGGACACGCCGGGCGTGCGGCAGTTCCAACCCTGGGAGATCGTGCCCGCGGAGGTGCCGGCCGCCTTCCGCGACCTGCGGCCGCTGGCGAACCTGTGCCGGTTCCCCGACTGCACCCACAGCCACGAGACGGGTTGCGCGGTGAAAGACGCGGTCGCCGACGGCCTGCTCGACACCCGGCGCTGGGAGAGTTGCTGCCAGCTCGCAGGCGCCGGCGGCGACGGCGACGAGGAAGGCGACGGGGAGACGGAGGCATGAGAGACCGGCCCCGCGTCACCGGCGCCGAGCCCGAGCGGGCGATCCTCGTGGGCGTGCTGCTCGAACCTCCGGTCGATCCGGAGCATCCGCTGGCCGAGCTCGGCGGCCTGGCGGCCACGGCCGGCACGACCGTGGTGGGCGAGGTGGTGCAGCGGCGGGACCACCCCGACCAGACGACCTACCTCGGCAAGGGCAAGGTGAAGGAGCTGGAGGGGCTCTGCGATCATCACGACGCCGATGTCGTGATCTTTGACAACGACCTCTCGCCCGCCCAGACCCGCAACCT
>CAYRNG010000036.1:0-3159 GCA_964425395.1 uncultured Candidatus Kuenenia sp.
ATCTGCACGCTCGTCTCCACGACCTCGAAGGCGGGGATTCTCGCGGTGCCGTAGGCCGGGTGCGGCCGCCGCGTGAAGGGCAGGCCGTAGACCTCGTCCATCTCCCGCTCTTCCAGGGGCAGGGCCGGCGGGTTCACCACCACCGCCTCCCGGCCGTGCCGCTGCACGAGCCGGCGGGCGTTGTGGGGATTGGTCTCGAGGTGCGAGATCCGCGTCAGCTCGCAGAAGGCGAGCGGATCGGCCACGACCGCCTCGTAGGCCGGCAGCTCGATCGTGCCCGGGCAGCAGGGGCCGGGGCCGGTCGGGGGCGGCTCGCTGGCCCCGAGCCGGTAGGCCACGCCGCGGAGGTCGCGGAGCTCCTTGAGGGTCTTGCCGGCCGCCAGCCCGCGGGCGATCTCGAGGATCGTCCGCTCCCCCATCCCGAAGCCCACCAGATCTGCCTTGGCGTCGAGCAGGATCGAGCGGCGGACGGTGTCGCTCCAGTAGTCGTAGTGGGCCAGCCGCCGGAGCGAGGCCTCCACGCCCCCCGCCACCACCGGCACGCCGGGGAAGGCCTCCCGCGACCGCTGGCAGTAGGCGAGGGTGGCCCGGTCGGGCCGCCGGCCGATCTCGCCGTCGGGGGAGTAGGCGTCGTCGTTTCGCACCTTCCGGTTGGCCGTGTAGTGGTTGATCATCGAATCCATGTTGCCCGCCGAGACGGCGAACAACAGCCGCGGCCGGCCAAACTCCCGCCACGGCTCGCAGCTCCGCCAGTCGGGCTGGGCCAGCACGGCCACGCGGAAGCCCGCCGCCTCGAGGAGCCGGGCCAAGAGGCCGTTGGCGAAGCTCGGATGATCCACGTAGGCATCGCCGCTGACGAGCACCACATCGACCTCGTCCCAGCCCCGGGCGAGCATCTCGGCCCGGCTGGCGGGCAGGGGGGGCGTGCCGCGGGGGGGCGGTGCGAGCTGGAGTGACATCGGGAGACTGCGTGCGGCGAAGAAGACCTTCCTCCAAGTGTATCCCCCGCCTGAGGCCCAGACTCGGCGGCCGTCCGGGACCCCGTCCCACGGTATATTCGGCACATCCCGCGGAGGTGCGTGTGAGGCAGGATCTGAAGGCGGTCGTGGTGGTGGCCACCCTCGTGGTCGGCGGCGGCCTGCCCCGCGGGCATGCCGTTCATGCCGCCGACCCAGCGTCCCCGTCGCTCGACCGCTGGGTGGCGGAGCTCGGCTCGCCCCAGTTTGCCCGCCGGGAGGCGGCCGCCAAAGCGCTCCGGGAGGCCGGCCGGCCGGCCCTGGCCCCGCTGGCGACGGCGCTCGAGAGCGGCGACTTCGAGGTGGCCAGCCGGGGAATCGAGATTGTCCGCGAACTCTTGGCGGGCGACGACATCGACCTGGCGGCCGCGGCCGAGCAGCTCCTCGAGCGGTCGGCCGAGCGGGGCGGGCAGCCGGGCCGGCTGGCAACGGCGGCCCTCGAGTTTCACCAGGTCGGCATGGCGGCGGCGGCCCGCGAGCGGCTCGAGTCTCTGGGCGCCGTGTTTCGGGAGCGGCCGTTCGTGGAGCAGGCCGGCATCGAGGTCGAGTTCGGGGCGGGCTGGAAGGGGGGCGTGGAAGACCTCCGGCAGCTGGCCCGGCTCCGCGGGCTCTCCGCGGTCGGCTTCCACGGCATCAGGCTCGACCCGGCCGCCTTGGCCGTGATCGGCCGGCTCGGCCGCCTGGAACGGCTCGAACTGTTCGGCACCGGCCTCGACGACGCCGCCCTGGCGGCCCTGGCCGCCAAGCTGCCCGCTGCCCGGATCGATGTCCGCAAGGGGGGCAAGCTGGGCGTGGCCGCCCGGGCCTTCGGGGGCCCCTGCGAGATTCGCACGATCGAGCCCGGCTCGGCCGCCGATCAGGCCGGCATCCGGCCGGGCGACGTGGTGGTGGCCGTTGACGACGTGCCGATCGCCGACTTCGACGGGCTCACCGCCCGCGTGGCCGGCCGCGGCCCGGGGGAGCGGGTGCGGCTCTCCGTGTCCCGTGGCGGGGCCGCCGATGGCGATCCCGAGCGGCTGGAATTCACCGTCAAGCTCGACGCCTGGTAGCCGCACAGACCCTTGAAAAGCGAAAGGCCCGCATGAGCGACAGGAATGACGACCGACCCGGCGAGGTGGTACTTGTCCGCTGGCATGAGCATGCCGTCAGCCGGGCCGACCGGGAGCGGGCCGCCGGCCATGCCGGCTGCGTGCTCTGGTTCACGGGCCTCTCCGGCTCGGGCAAGAGCACCCTGGCCAACGCCGTCGACCGGCTCCTTCACCAGCGGGGCTGCCGGACCTTCGTGCTCGACGGCGATAACGTCCGGCTCGGCCTCAACGCCGCCCCCGGCCTCCTCCGCGACCGCTACGGCGAGGAGGCCGCTGCCCGGTTTGGCCTCGGCTTCGGGGCGGCCGACCGGGCCGAGAACATCCGCCGGATCGGGGCCGTGGCCGACCTCTTCGCCCAGGCTGGGATCATCACCCTGACGGCCTTCGTGAGCCCCTACCGCCGCGACCGCGACGCCGTCCGGGCAGGGCTCGCCCCGGGCGACTTCGTGGAGATCTTCGTTCGGGCGCCGCTCGAGGTCTGCGAGGGCCGTGATCCGAAGGGGCTCTACAAGAAGGCCCGGGCAGGCGAGCTGAAGGGCTTTACCGGCATCGACGACCCCTACGAAGAGCCGCTCGCCCCTGAACTCGTCATCGATTCGACGGCAGCCGCTCCCGACGTGCTCGCCGGCGAGGTGATCCGCTGGCTCGAGCAGGCGGGCAAGATCCCGCCGGCGAGTTGAGGCTGCCCCCGTGCACGCTCCGGATTCCGTGGGGACGACGTTCTCTCCGCTCCAACGCACCGTCCCCTGGCTCGCGCCAGGGGTTTCTATGTGCGTCGCGCGTTCCCATATCCCCGGGGACTGTCCCCGCCGCGGGGACTGTCCCCCTTCGGCATCCTGCCTACGGCGACCAATCCGCTTCGCGGATCGGTGCCCGTCCAACGCCTGCTCGATTGGCACATTCAGGAAAGGGGACAGTCCCCGAAGCGGGGACTGTCCCCTGGCGACCGCCCCGTAACGGCGGGGTGACTCTTCGGGGGGGGAGGGCCCGTCCCTCCCCCCCGCCCCGTGAGGGGACCCCCCCCGCGGCGCGGTTTTCCCCAGCCCACGGCCGCC
>CAYRNG010000037.1:0-9468 GCA_964425395.1 uncultured Candidatus Kuenenia sp.
TTGGGCAATGCGGCGTTTCCCGACACGCAGACGGTGAGCCATGTGCTCTGGGCGATGTTCGGCCTTCTGCCGCCGCGGACCGTGCAGGCTCCGCACCGCCATCAGTCGGTGGCCGTCGATCTCGTCATCGACGCCCCGCCGGGCTGCTACACGCTCGTGGGCCCGCGGCTGGCCGACGACGGCACGATCGCCGATGCGGAGCGGTTCGACTGGGAGCCCCACTCGGTATTCGTCACGCCGCCGGGCCTGTGGCATTCGCACCACAATGAGACCGACACGCCCGCGCACGTGCTGCCGATCCAGGATGCCGGGCTGCAGACATTCCTGCGGACGCTCGACATCCGCTTCTCGCGGGTCGGTGCCGATGGGAAGGTCGTGGTCAGCGGCAGTGCTGGCTGAGAAGGTGCTGGCTGAGGCAATGCCGGCGGCATAGACTCCGGGGTATGAGCCCACACACAGCCTGCGATCTCACCGCGAAGAAGTGCGTGCCCTGCGAAGGGGGCGTGCCCACGCTCACCCCCGCCGAGGCCGAGGCTCACCTGGCCGCCGTGCCGGCCTGGAAGCTGACCCACGATGGCACGCGGATCCGCCGCGACTTCACGCTGCCCGACTTCCGGGCGGCCGTGAAGCTGCTCAACACCATCGCGGCCCTCGCCGAGCGGGAGCAGCACCACCCCGACCTCCACCTCGAGGGCTATCGCAAGGCCTGGGCCGAGATCCACACCCACGCCATCGGCGGCCTCTCCGAGAACGACTTCATCGTGGCCGCCAAGATCGACGCCCTCGCCCCGCCGGCCTGAGGCCAGTCAGCGGCGGAGCCAGCCGCGGAGCGGGTCGGCGATCCGCACCGCAAACACGATCTCGCCGGCCGGCTCGACTCCCCGCCCGGCCCCCACGCCATAGAGGCGGTAGCCGGCATCGAAGGTCACCCGCTCGGCGACCGCATACGTGGCGCCGCCCCCCACCTGCCAGGCGAAGTCGGTGATCCGGCCGCCGGCCTCCCCGGCCGCGGCGGGGATCTCCTGCCGGTAGCCGCCGATCCCGACGCCACCGCCGGCATAGACCCCTGCCCGCTCGCCGATGGCCAGGTCGCGCCAGACGTTGCCGAGCGTGGTCCATTCGCCGTCGATGGTCGCAGCCGCCGGCTCCCCGGCGCCGCCGGCGGGCGGCCGCCCGCCGGAGAGGGCCGCTCGCTGCCGGCCCTCGAACTCGAGCCGCACCGCTCCGGCCGGCCGCGGCACCGCCACGCCGAGGGCCGCCTCGCCGGTGAACAGCCGCCCGCCCACGGAGCCCCCCTCGGCCGTGGCGAAGGATGAGCCGATCATCCCCGTCACGTAGAGCGTGTGGTCCTCGCGAAGGGCCTCGGACGCCGGGTCTGCCTCGGCCGGCAAATCGGCCTGGAACTGCCGGGCGGCGGTGGGCCAGCCGCCGGGCCACTGGAGCCGGCTGATCGCGGGGCCGGCATCGGCCCGCGCCTCACGGCCTCCCGCCGCGGCGAGCATCAGGGCTGCGACGATGAACAACCGGCCGAGCATGATGCCCCTCCTGGGCTCTTTTTTCCCGCTGGCGTCAGGCCGTGCGGGCCGCGTTCCCTGCGACTCGGGCTGCATCGTATCGTTGAGCGTGAAGCTGTTCCCGCGGCCGCAAAAATCCTCGGGTAAAACCCGCGGCGTCATCCGCAGACAGTTGGTGCCGGCGTCGGCCGGGCTCAGCCGTCGAGCGCCGTGGCGGCCCGCTGGAGGGCAGCCTCGAGGGCGGCCACGGCGGCCGACTCGCCGCCGGATCCGACCGCCTCTTCCCCCACGAGACGCACGATCGGCTCGGTGTTGCTCGCCCGGACGAGCAGCCAGCCGCCAGGCCAGTCGAGCCGGAGGCCGTCGAGCCGGCTTGCCCGCGCCTCGGGAAATGCTTTCGCAATCCGCTCGAGGCCGGCCGCAAGCCCCGGGCCGCGGGTGGCCGGCGAGAGGCCCACCTTCGTCTTCTTCATCACGAACTGCGGCAGTCCGGCGGCCAGTTCCGCGACCGGCACCAGCCGCTCGCCTCGGCACATCCGCTCGAGCACCAGCGCCATCGCCACGGCCGAGTCGCGGACGAGCACCACCCGCGGGTCGATCACGCCCCCGTTGCCCTCGCCGCCGAGCACGGCCCCGGTGGCGAGCATCGCGTCCACCACGTTGGCCTCGCCAACGGCCGACACGTGGCAGGCCACGCCGTGGCGGGCGGCGATGGCTGCGGTCATCCCGCTCGTCGAGCAGTTCACGACCACCGGGCCGGGCGTGTTGGCGAGCACCGCCTCGACGCAGAGGGCCAGCGTGGCCTCCTCGCCGAGGTAGCGACCGGTGGCGTCGGCGATCGCCAGCCGGTCGGCGTCGGGATCCTGAAAAAACCCAATCTCGGCCTGCTGCAATCGGATCCGCGGCAGGAGCCCGGCCAGGTTCTCGGCCGTCGGCTCGGGCTCATGCTCGAACCGCCCGTCGGGCTCGGTGCCTTCGGCCACGACCTCGCAGCCGAGGTCTTCCAGCAGCGGCAGGGCCACCCGACTGCCGGCACCGTGGCCGCAGTCGAGCCAGACCCGCGGCCGGTGCCGACGGATCGCGGCTGCGTCCACGAGTCGCGTCACGAGCCGCACGTGGGCGGCGGTGGCATCGATGGGGGTGATGCTCCCCGACCGAGGCTGGTCGTGTGTGGCTCGCCGCATGTCAGGCTCCCCGTCGGATGCCTGGTACGCCGCCAGCACCGCCCGCCCGGCCTCGGCCGTGAGCACCCGCCCGGCCGCCGCGAACAGTTTCATCCCGTTGTAGCGGGCGGGGTTGTGGCTGGCCGAGATCTGGATGCCGCCGGCGGCGGCCTGCTCCCGCACGGCGATGCCCACCGTCGGCGTGGCGGCCACGCCGCAATCGAGCACGTCGCGGCCCGCCATCGCCAGCCGGGCGGTGATCGCCGCCGCCAGGAGCGGTCCGCTCTCGCGGCCGTCGCGGCCCACCACGATCGGCCCCGGGGGAAGCGTGGCGGCGAAGGCGGCGGCATAGCGGGCGGCCACCTCGGGCGTGAGCGACTCGCCGACCACCCCGCGAAGCCCCGACACGCTCACGATCAAGGGCTCGGCGGCAGGCTGGGAGGCGTCGCTCATCGGGCCAGCAGTATAGAAGGCCAGCCAATGCCGCGGCGAGCGCCGAAAGGGGACAGTCCCCGAGGCGGGGACAGTCCCCCGGGCAACCTACGACCACCTGACGGGACCCACCAAAAATCCGTCTCAGCGTGTACAACATCGCCAGTTTTCGACCCCGCCGCCCCGGAGCCCGCCATGGCCGCTACCGACGCCAACCTCGCCCGCCGCCTCGAGGCGATCGCCGCCGCCCGGGCGGCCGGCACGATCACCGAGCACTCGGCCGCCACGATGCGGGACTGGCTCGTCGAGCCCCGGTATGCGGAGTTCGCCGGGGAACTCGCCGGCCTGATCGACACCGCCCGGTGGCAGGAGCTCGACGACGCCTACTGGAGGGTGATCCCATTCGGCCCCGGCGGCCGCCGCGGGAAGATGTTTCCCGTCGGCTCCAACGCGATCAACGACCGCACGATCGGCGAAAGCGCCCAGGGCTTGGCCGACTATGTGACGAGCGTACTGCCCGCCGGCCAGACGCCCACCTGCGCGATCGCCTACGACACCCGCCACCGCTCGGAGCACTTCGCCAAGCTGTGTACCGAGATCCTGCTCGCCAACGGGTTCAGCGTGTTCTTTCTCCGCGGCGTCCGCAGCACGCCCGAGCTCTCCTTCGCCGTCCGGCACACGAACGCCTCGTGCGGGATCATGGTCACGGCCAGCCACAATCCCCCGAGCGACAACGCCGTCAAGGTCTACTGGGCCGGGGGCGTGCAGGTGCTGCCGCCGCACGACAAGGGGATCATCGACCGGGTGATGGCCGTCGAGACGATCCGCCGCGAGCCCTTCGAGGAGGGCGTGGCCAGCGGCCGGGTGAAGTTCGTGGAACAGAAGGTCGATCCCGCGTTCGTGGCCGCCGTGCTCGAGCAGTCGGCGCCGGGGCCGCGGGAAATCTCGATCCTCTATTCGCCGCTGCACGGCGTCGGAGCCACGGCCGTGGTGCCCGTGCTCGAGGGGGCGGGCTTCGAGCGGCTCCGCGTGTTCGGGCCCCACGAGGCGCCCGACGGCGACTTCCCCAACGTGCCGGGCCACGTCGCCAACCCCGAGGTGCCGGCGGTGTTGGCGGCGCCGATTGCCGAGGCGATCGAACGGGGCGACGACCTCGTACTGGCGAGCGACCCCGACTGCGACCGGCTCCGCGCGGCCGCCCCGCTCACGCGGGCTCCCGGCGCGGCCTGGAACACGCTCACGGGCAACCAGCTCTGTAGCCTGCTCTGCATGCAGGCGATCGCCGGCCGCCGAGTTCGCGGCCAGGCACAGCCCGGCGACTACGTCGTGACCACGCTCGTGACCAGCGGCCTCGTCCGCCGCGTGGCCGAGGCCCACGGCCTCACCGTGGACGACACGCAGCTGGTGGGCTTCAAGTGGATCTGCTCGGCGATCGACCGCCACGGCCCCGCGAAGTTCGTGTTCGGCACCGAGGAGTCGCACGGCTATCTGGCCGGCACCCACGTCCGCGACAAAGACGCGGCGGTGGCAGCCCTCCTGATGGCCGAGCAGACAGCCGCTCTCGCCGCCGCGGGCCGTACGCCCCACGAGCTCCTCGACGAGCTGTATGCGAAGCACGGCTGCCATCAGGAGCGGACGGTGAACGTGATGCTTCCCGGAGCCAGCGGCATGGACCGGATGAAGGAGATCATGGCCACGCTCCGGGCCAAGCCGCCTACGGCCTGTGGCGGCCTGGCCGTCGTCCGCACCCGCGACCAGGCCACGCTCACGACGTGGACGCCCGGCGGCACTCCCGAGCCCTACGAGGGCGTGCAGAGCGACCTCGTGATCTTCGATCTCGCGGGCCTGCCCGGCGCGGCCGCGCGGTCCGGCGGTCGGTTCCCCCCGCTCGGCAACGCGGTGGCCGCCCGCCCCTCGGGCACGGAGCCCAAGATCAAGTTCTATCTGTTCACGGCCGCCGAGCCCTGCTCCGCCGCTGACCTGCCGGCCGTGAAGGCCGCGCTCACCGAGCGGCTCGACGCCATGGAGGCCGACCTCCGCGGCCTCGTGGGCGTGTAACCACGGCGGCATCGGAATCGCGTCGTCAACTGGCCAGCGGGATGGAATCCCGCTGCTACGTTGCGCGCGGAGCGGCCAAACGGAGCCGCGGCTGACACACCCGGGTCGGCTGGTCTATCCTTTTTTAAGTGTCGGGCCTTCCCCGCCACCATCCCGCCGATCGGCCCCCTTGCGGGCCCGCGATTCGGGCAATTTGCCCCCAGTCGGCGACGCGGGTGACCCCGGACAGGAAACTGATCGCATGGGTTGCTCCTCCGCCACACGTCTGCTCGCAATCCTCACGGTGATCCTCGCGGTCGCTTCCGGCCGCCACACCCAGGCCGCCTCGCCGATCCCCGCGGCCGGCCAGCGGCTCTCGTTCAACGACCACATCCGGCCGATCCTGTCGGAGAACTGCTTCGCCTGCCACGGGCCCGACAGTGCCAACCAGCAGGCGGGCCTGCGGCTCGATGTCTTCGAGGCGGCCACGGCCGAGCTCGACAGCGGGATGCGGGCGCTCGTGCCGGAAGACGTGGCCGCGAGCGAGCTCATCGCCCGCGTGATCGCCACCGACCCCGACGTCGTGATGCCGCCGCCGGAGGCGAAGATCGGCAGGCTTACCCCTGAAGAGGTCGAGACGCTGAAACGCTGGATCGCCCAAGGCGCCGGCTACGAGCCCCACTGGGCCTTCATCCCGCCAACGAAGCCCAAGATCGACGACGCCGCGGCCGGGATCGACGCGGCCGTGGCCGCCAAGCTCGCCCTCCGCGGCCTCGCGCCTCAGCCCGAGGCCGACCGGGCCACGCTCATCCGCCGGGCGAGCTATGACCTCACCGGCCTGCCGCCTGCGGCCGAGGAGGTGGCAGCGTTCCTCGCCGACACGTCTCCCGACGCCTATGAAAAACTCCTCGACCGGCTCCTCGCCAGCCCTCGCTACGGTGAGCGGATGGCCGCCGACTGGATGGACCTGGCCCGCTACTCCGACAGCTACGGCTTCCAGGTGGATCAGCCGCGGCCCACGATGTGGCCCTGGCGAGACTGGGTGATCAAGGCCTTCAACGAAAACCTCCCCTGGGACGAGTTCGCCCGCTGGCAGGTGGCCGGCGACCTCCTGCCCGACGCCACGCCCGAGCAGATCCTGGCCACCGCCTTCAACCGGCTCCACCAGCAGGAGTCCGAGGGGGGCAGCGTGGAGGAGGAGTATCGGGTGGCCTACGTGAACGACCGGGTGACCACCTTCGGCACCGCCTTCCTCGGCCTGACACTCGAATGCTGCCGCTGCCACGACCACAAGTTCGACCCGCTCTCCCAGAAGGAGTACTACTCCCTGTTCGCGTTCTTCGACGACGTGGACGAGGCGGGGCTCTATTCCTACTTCACCGACTCGACGCCGACGCCCAAGCTCCGGCTGATCGATGACAAGGCAGCCGCGGCCCTGGCGGCGGCCGACGAGGCCTGCGGCCGGGCCGAGGCCGACCTGGCCGCGGCCGAGGCGGCGGCCCGCCAGACCGTGGCCGACTGGCTGGCCGGCAAGGTTCCCCAGCCCGCGGGGCTCGCGGGCCTCGCCCAGCTCGCGGGGTCGGCCGGCCCGAGCCCGTCGGCCGAAGGTGAGGCCCCAGCCCCGGCCGCTCCGCTCGTCCCCGGTGAACTCGTTCGCTACGGCTTCGACGAGCGGCGGCCCGACGGCAAGTTCGCCAGCGGCCTGGCCGACGACCGGCCCGCCACCTCGCCGGCCGACAACCTGCTCGTGCCCGGCAAGTCGGGCCAGGCGATCAAGCTCACCGGCGACCACGCGGTGACCACGCCGGTGGGCAACTTCCGCCGCAGCCAGCCGTTCACCGTCTCGCTCTGGCTGGAGGCCCCGACCCGGTTCGAGCGGGCCGTCGTCTTCCACCGCTCGCGGGCCTGGACCGACGCGGCCAGCCGCGGCTACGAGCTGCTCGTGGACGAGGGGCACCTCCGCTGGTCGCTCGTCCACTTCTGGCCGGGCGACGCCGTGAGCGTGCGGATGCAGGAGCCGCTGCCGATCGGGGAATGGGTGCACGTGGCCGTCACGAGCGACGGCTCGGGCAAGGCCGCCGGCCTCGGCATCTTCATGAACGGCCATCCGGTGGCCACCAGCGTCGTCCGCGACCAGCTCACTCGCGAGATCACCGGCGGCGGCGGCGACACGATCGCGATCGGCGAGCGGTTCCGTGACCACGGCTTCAAGGGGGGCCTGGTAGATGAGTTCCGCGTCTTCGACCGGCGGCTTTCACCGCTCGAGATTCGCGAGCTCGCGGCGCCCGGCACGATTGCCGTGGCCCTGGCGGCCGACAAGCCCGCGGCCGACCTGGCCGAGCTGCTCGCCGGCTACGTCGCCGCCGCCTGGGACGAGGGGGCCGCCGCGAAACGCAAGGCCCTCGAAGACGCCCGTCGCGGCCGCGACGACCAGGCCGAGCGGCCGGCCGAGATCATGGTGATGCGGGAGGCGACCGAGCCGAAGGTGGCCTATGTGCTCGAGCGGGGCGAGTACGACAAGCGGGGCGAGGCGGTCGAGCCCGGCACGCCCGCCACCCTGCCGGCCTTCCCCGCCGGCCTGCCCAAAAACCGGCTCGGCCTAGCGACGTGGCTGACCGACCCCGAGCATCCGCTCCTGGCCCGCGTGACCGTCAACCGGATCTGGCAGGGGCTGTTTGGCCTGGGGCTCGTCCAGTCGCCTGAGGACCTCGGCAGCCAGGCCCCGCGGCCGGAGTATCCCGAGCTGCTCGACCTCCTGGCCTGGAAGTTTTCCCACCCGGTCGCCGCGGGGGGCTTTGGCTGGGATCTCAAGCGGCTCGTCAAGTCGATCATGCTCTCAGAGACCTACCGGCAGCGGAGCATCGCCGACGAAAAGACGATGGCCGACGACCCGCTCAACCTCTGGCTGGCCCGCGGCCCGCGGCACCGCCTGCCGGCCGAGATGATCCGCGACGCCGCGCTCTTCGCCTCCGGACTGCTCGTGGAAAAAGTCGGCGGCCCGCCGGTCAAGACCTACGACCTGCCCGACTCGTTCAAGCCCGAGCAGGCGGGCAGCGGCGCCGACCTCTACCGCCGCAGCCTCTACACCTACTGGCGGCGGACGGGACCGGCCCCGATGCTCGAGGTGTTCGACGTGCCCAACCGGGTGGTCTGCGTGGCCCGGCGCGACGCGACGAACACGCCCCTGCACGCCTTCGTCTTGATGAACGGCCAGCAGTTCGTGGAGGCGGCCCGGGTGCTGGCCGAGCGGGTGCTCGCCGAGCATGGGGGGCAGGCCGGCCCGGCCCTCGGGACCGCCTTCGAGCGGCTCACCAGCCGCCCGCCGGACGCCGAAGAGAAAAAGATCCTGGCCACGATGCACGCTGCCCAGCTCGACTGGTATCGCGGCCACCCCGAGGAGGCGGCCACGTACCTGGCCGTCGGCCAGCGGAAGCCCGCCGACTCGTTGCCTCCAGCCGAGCTGGCGGCCGCGACCGCCGTGATCAACGCCCTGATGAACTACGATGGAAGCGTGGTGAAACGATGAAAAACCGCCGCGACTGGCTGGCCTCGTTCGGGATGGGCCTGGGGGGGATCGCGCTGGCCGATCTGATGGGCCGCGAGGCGGCCGCGGCCACGCCCGCGGCCCTCGCCCTGCCGGCCGGCTCCTCCGGCGGCGTGCTCGACGGCTTCCACGTGCCGCCCAAGGCCAAGCGGGTGATCTACCTCTTCCAGTCGGGCGGCCCCTCGCAGCTCGACCTCTTCGACCACAAGCCGCTGCTCAAGGAGCGGGACGGCGAGCAGCTCCCCGAGAGCGTCCGCGGCGGCCAGCGGCTGACCGGGATGTCGGGCAACCAGAGCTCGATCCCGCTGGCGGCCTCCCCCTTCGCCTTCGCCCGCCACGGCGAAAGCGGGGCCTGGGTCTCGAATCTCCTGCCCCACACGGCGAAGATCGCCGACCGGCTCTGCTTCATCCACACGATGCACACCGAGAGCATCAACCACGGGCCCGGTGTGACCTTCATGCAGAGCGGCTCCCAGATCCCGGGCCGGCCGAGCATCGGCGCCTGGCTCGACTACGGCCTGGGCAACGTCCAGGACGACCTGCCCGCCTTCGTGGTGCTGATCACGAAGAACAAGGGAGGCCAGCCCCTGATGAGCCACCTCTGGGGCGCGGGCTTCCTGCCGACGAAGCACCAGGCGGTGCGGTTCCGCTCGGGGGCCGATCCGGTGCTCTACGTGAACAACCCGCCGGGCGTCTCCCCGGAGAGCCGCCGGCAGGTGCTCGACGGCCTCAGGGCCCTCCACGAGCACCAGTTCGCCGGCACGCCCGACGCGGCGAT
>CAYRNG010000038.1:0-7765 GCA_964425395.1 uncultured Candidatus Kuenenia sp.
CCGCGCCACGCGGTCGAGGCTGCCGAGGTGGTGCACGAGCGTGGCCAGGATCGCCAGGCCCGTGAGCCGGGCGGCCGCCTTGCCGGCGTCGGCATCGAGGCCGTCGCCGACCCGGCCCTTGAGCAGCGTGCCGTCGGGCTGAAAGGGCAGGTGCCCCGAAACGTAGGCCAGCGGGCCCACGACGAGGCAGGGCTTGTAGGCTCCGGCCGGCTTGCCGACGGGGGGCAACACGAGCCCGAGCGCGGCGATCCGCGCCTGGGGAGATTCAGGGAGATCCATGGGCGAGGAAGACCTTTCGACTGCCGGGGAGGAACGCCTGTGGGCCAGCCCGCACCACCGGTTTGGTAAGTGTATCTCGTGGGGCAGGCTTGCAGCCTGCTTGAATAACCCCAGTCTCCCGCAGATTACAAATGTGGCCCACGAATCCGGCTGCGCGGTGCGGTAGACTCGTCACGATCGATTTCGTCTCGGCGGAGCTCCCATGCGTCTCATCATTCCCCTGCTCGCCCTGCTCGCCCCGGTTCAGGGGGTGGCCGCCCCCGCCGATACTGCCCGGCCCAACATCGTCGTGATCCTCGTCGACGACATGGGCTTCTCCGACCTCGGCTGCTACGGTGGCGAGATCCCCACGCCCCGGATCGACGCACTCGCCGCCGGCGGCCTCAGGTTCTCGCAGTTCTACAACACCGGCCGCTGCTGCCCGACGCGGGCCAGCCTGCTCACGGGCCTCTATTCCCACCAGGCCGGCGTCGGCCACATGGTCGAAGACTCCGGGCTGCCGGGCTACCGCGGCCGGCTCGGCGACTCCTGCGTGACGATCGCCGAGGCGCTCGGCGCCGCCGGCTATCACACGAGCATCTCCGGCAAGTGGCACGTCGGCCAGAACCACGGCGTGGCCCCCTGGAACCGGGGCTTCGATCGCAGCCTGAACCCCGCGGCGGGAGGCTTCTACCAGGCCGGCTCGCCCCGCTACGACCTGTCGCTCGATGGCAGGGCGATCGCTGCCGACGACCCGCGTCTCCCGCCGAACTGGTATACGACCGACCTCTGGACCACCTTCGGCCTCGAGTTCGTGGACGACGCACTGGCCGCCAAAAAGCCGTTCTTTCTCTACGTGGGCCACAACGCGCCCCACTTCCCGCTCCAGGCCCCGCCCGAGGAGATCGCGAAGTTTCGCGGCCGCTACAAGACCGGCTGGGACGCCCTCCGCGAAGAGCGGCTCGCCCGGCAGCGGGCGCTCGGCCTGCTCGACAACCGCTGGACCCCCGCTCCCCGCCCGCGGGCCGTCGCCGCCTGGGAGTCGCTGAGTCCGGAGGAGCAGGACCGGTTCGACCACCTGATGGCCGTCTACGCCGCGGTCGTGCACCGGATGGACAAGGCGGTGGGCGATCTCGTGGACGGGCTCGAGCAGCGGGGCGTGCTCGACGACACGCTGATCCTGTTCCTGAGCGACAACGGCGGCAACGCCGAGGCGGGGCCGCGGGGCCGCACCGAGGGGGATCCGAGCGAGGCCCGCTCCAATTGGTTTTGCGGCGAGAGCTGGGCCTTCCTCCAGAACGTGCCGTTTCGGAAGTACAAGCACTTCAATCACGAAGGGGGCATCGCCACGCCGCTGATCGTCCACTGGCCCAAGGGGATCGCCGCCCGGGGCGAGTGGCGGCACGAGCCGGGCCACCTGATCGACATCCTGCCCACCTGCCTCGACCTGGCCGGCAGGGAGTTTCCACGGGAGCGGCAGGGGAAACCCTCGATCCCGCTCGAGGGCAAAAGCCTCGTGCCCGTCTTCGCCGGTGAGCCGATCACCCGCGAGGCGCTTTACTGGGAACACGAGGGCAACGCGGCCGTCCGCGTCGGAGACCTCAAGCTCGTGCGGCTCGGCGAGAGGGGCCCGTGGGAGCTCTACGACCTCTCAGCCGACCGCACCGAGCAGCACGACCTCGCCGCGACGCGGCCCGCCGATGCCAGGCGGCTGGCGGGCATCTGGCAGGCCTGGGCCGAGCGGGTGCACGCCGTGCCGCGGCCGGGAAAGAAGCAGCCCCGGGCCAAACAGCCGAAAGCCGCGGCGACCGATTCGCGGGTGCCGGCGCGGCCCGCGAGCATGCGGCAGCCCGCCCCCGCGATCGCCGAGCCGCCCGCTCCTGAGACGGTGGCCTCACGGATCGCGCTCGAGCGGCGGCCCGACCGCGTGGTCGTGACGGTCGACGGCGAGCCGTTCACCGAATACCTGTTCGAGAAGGAGGGCCTGCGGCGGCCCGTGCTCTTTCCCCTCCATGGGCCGCACGGCCTCACGCTCACCCGCTCCTGGCCGGTGGGGCCGAAGGCCCCGGGTGATCCCATCGACCATCCCCATCACGAGTCGTTCTGGTTCGCCCACGGCGACGTCAACGGCCACGACTTCTGGACCGGCAAGGGAGGCGTGCGGATCGAGCAGGTCTCGCTCGACCACGTCGGCGACGGCCGGATCGAGGCCACCAGCCGCTGGGTCACGGCCGACGGCACGGTCGTGTGCACCGACCGGAGGGTGCTCGCCTTCGCGGCCGAGGGCGACGACCGGATCATCGACCACACGATCACGATCACGGCCAGCCACGGCCCGCTCGTGTTCGGCGACACGAAGGAGGGCACGATGGCCCTTCGCGTGCGGCCCGAGCTCAACGTCACCCAGGCCGAGGGAGGCCCGCCGGCCACCGGCCACTACCTCAACGACTCCGGCGACCGTGACGCCGCCGCCTGGGGCAAGCCCGCCGCCTGGGTCGATCTCTCGGGCCCGCTCGACGGCAAGCCCGTGGGCATCGCCTGCTTCGACCATCCGACGAACCTCCGGCATCCCACCTGCTGGCACGCCCGCGACTACGGGCTGTTCGCCGCCAACCCGTTCGGGCTCCACGACTTCACCAAGGCTCCCAAGGGGGCGGGCCGGCTCGAAGTGCCCGCGGGAAAAAGCCTCACGCTCCGGCATCGCTGGCTCCTGCACGCGGGCGACGCCGAGGCGGCCCGGGTGGCCGAGCGGTATGCCGCCTGGGCCGAGGGTGAAGCACCTTGACCGCGGCACTTCCCTCCGGCCTCCGTCGCCTCGGCTCGCTGACGTTCCTCGCCCTGGCGTGGGCCGCCGCCGCGGGAGCCGCCGATGCCCCGCGGCCCAACATCCTCGTGATCCTGGCCGACGATCTCGGCTTTTCCGATCTGGGCTGCTACGGCGGCGAGATCCCGACGCCGCGGCTCGACACGCTGGCCGAGGGGGGACTGCGGTTCACGCAGTGTTACAACTCGAGCCGCTGCTGCCCCTCGCGGGCCAGCCTGCTGACCGGGCTGACCCCACATCAGGCCGGCATCGGCCGGTTCGTGGGCCGCGGCTCCGCGCCGGGCTATCTCGGCCGGCTCGCCGATCGAGCCGTCACGCTCGCCGAGGTGCTCGAGCCGGCGGGCTACGCGACCTTCGCAGCCGGCAAATGGCACGTCAACCTGCCGGGGCCGACCGAGCGGGGCTTCGAGGAGTTCTACGGGTTCGTTCACGGCTATGCCGTGGACTCGTTCGACCCGCGGATGATGACGCGGCTGCCGGCTGGACGGGCCGGGGAGGCCGACGCTCGCGATGGCTTTTACGCCACCCATGCCATCACCGACCACGCGCTGGAGTTTCTCGAGCTGGCCCGCGCCGCCGACAAGCCCTGGCTCCTCTACGTGGGCTATCAATGCCCCCACTTTCCGGTGCAGGCACCACCGGCCGCGACCCGCCGCCACGTCGAACGATACGCCCGCGGCTGGGACGCCCTCCGCGCCGAGCGGCTGGCCCGGATGAAGGATCTCGGGCTCGTGCCGGCCGATCTTCCGCTCCCGCCCCGCGAGCGGATCGACAGCCCCGACGTGGCCCGCCGGATCGGTTCGCTGACGGCCGACGGCCGCAACCCCGCCTGGGAGTCGCTCTCCGAGGAGCGACGGGCCGATCTCACCCGGCGAATGGCGGCCTACGCGGCGGCGGTCGAGCTCATGGACGCCGACATCGGCCGGCTCGTCGACTCGCTCACCGAGCACGGCGAGCTCGACAACACCCTGATCCTGTTCTTGAGCGACAACGGCGGCTGCGGGGAATGGGAGCCGTTTGGCTTCGACCTCGACGCCGAGGCCTACCGCAACCAGCCGCCCGGCCGCGGGATCGACGGCAGCACGCCCGGCCGGCCCAACCGGCTCCACCGGGGCGACGAGCTCGAGGCCATGGGAGGCCCGGGGAGCCTGTTCAGCTACGGCTGCGGCTGGGCAAACCTCTGCAACACCCCGCTGGCCCGCTACAAGCACTTCGCCCACGAGGGCGGGATCCGCACCCCGCTGGTCGTTCACTGGCCGGCCGGCATCGCCGCCGGCGGCGGCTGGCGACACGACGTGGTCCACCTGATGGACGTGATGGCGACCTGCGTGGAAGCGGCGGGAGCGGCCTATCCGCCGCCTGGCATCGACCGCGAGATCCTGCCGGTCGAGGGCCGCAGCCTGATCCCCACGCTTGCCGCCGACACGGGCCGGCCACGGACGCTCCTCTTCGAGCACGAGGGAAACGTCGCCATCCGCCGCGGCGACTGGAAGCTCGTGGCCGAGAAGGCGCTCGCCGCCGACGGCCTGCGGCCCGACGTCCGCTGGTCGCTTCACGATCTGGCCACCGACCCGACCGAGCAGATCGACCTCGCAGCCGACAGACCCGAACTGGTCGCCGAGCTGGCTGCCGAATTCCTGGCCGGGGCCCGCCGGACGCTCATCCTGCCGGGGCCTCGGTAGCCGCGGCGATCCGCTCGAGGATCGTGCGGATGATCTCCCGATCGGAGGCGGGCCGCCGGGGGCTGTCGGGATGCGGCTCGTCGCACGCAAGCAACCCGCGGAGGTGCAGCGCCTGGGCCATCGAGTGCTTGTAGGCCGGCACGGGCGGGCGGAAGGCGAAGTCGCCGAGGGCCTGGAGGGCGTCGTCGAGCTCGTCGAACCGCGGGTCGCCCGCGGCCCACCAGGCATCCCGCTGGGCGAAGGCCTCGGGCCAGGCGGTCGAGAGGCCGAGCAGCCAGTCGCTGCCGTAGCGGACCATGTCGATCGCCAGATCGTTGCCGGTGAACACGTGAAACTCCGGCCGCAGGGAGTCCCGCACCGCCAGCCGCTCCCACTCGAGCCGCCGGGAGAGCGAGGAGTGCTTGGCCCCGAGGCAGTTGGGGATCTGCACGAGGTCGGCGTAGGCCTCGATCGCGAGCACCCGGCCGCTGGGCACGAAGGCGGTCGAGAGCTCGAACCCGATGAACGAGGGCACGTGCCGAGCGAGGGACTGGTGGCGGGCGATGAAGTCGGCGTCGCTGCCGGCCGTCAGCCCGAACGAGGGGAAGATCACGGGCGTCGCCCCGGCGGCCGTGATCATGGCCAGCTGCCGGCCGTAGGCCGGCTCGTCGAAGGCGGCGCCGGGCGAATCGACCACGCAGGCCCCCGCCACGAGTTCACCCTCCGGGCCCACCACGTCCCGCGCGATCCGCAGAGCTTCGTGCCGCGTGGCATCGTCGATCAGCTGGACGTAGCCGGTGTCCATGTTGACCGCCGGCACGATCCCCACCGCGGCGGTCCGGGTGACGTGGGCCGCGAAGCCCTCCCAGTCGATGCCCCCGGCGGCCCGGATCGGCAGCAGGATCGCCGACATCCCGCGGATCGTCCGCCGGGGTCGGAGGAGGGTGAGCGGATCGGTGGAAGGTTTTGCTGCCGACATCGGGGCAAAGCCTAGCCGCGACGCGGAACACGTGCCAATCGAGCCGGCGTTGGAAACCGAAGCGAAGGCAGGATGCCGAAGGGGGACAGTCCCCGCGGCGGGGACAGTCCCCGGGATGCCGAAGGGGGACAGTCCCCGCGGCGGGGACAGTCCCCGGGGAGCGTCCGGCGAGATGGCACGGGCAACCCCTCGCCCACCCGCAGGACGCGCAAGCGACCCCCACCGCCTGTTGGACGTGAAAATTTCGGGCATACTTTCCCTCCATGTTTCCCCGCATCGCCCGGTTCCGTTCCGTCGCCGACCTCCGCGAGCACCTCGCCACGCTCGCCGCTCCGATTCCGCTCGACGACGCGCCGCTCTCCGCGGCCGCCGGCTCGCCGCTGGCCAGGCCGCTCTCGCTCGGCAGCCGCACGGCCGGCAACCGCTGGGCGATCCACCCGATGGAGGGCTGGGACGCCTCCCCCGACGGCCAGCCCACCGAGATCCTCCTCCGCCGCTGGCGAAACTTCGGCCTCAGCGGTGCCAAGCTGATCTGGGGAGGCGAGGCGGTGGCGGTCGTGCCCGAGGGACGGGCCAACCCCAACCAACTCTGTGCCCCGGCCTCTGGCCGGGCCGGCTTCGCCGCCCTCCTCGACGCCGTCCGCTCGGCCCACCGCGCGGCCCACGGCGACGACGGCGATCTCGTCGTCGCCCTGCAGTTGACCCACTCGGGCCGCTTCGCCCGCCCCACGCCCGCCGGCCACGCCCCCCGGATCGCCTACCACCATCCGATCCTCGACGCCCGCCAGCGAATCGACCCGGCCGACCAGGCCTGCGTGGTCTCCGACGACGACGTCGAGCGGCTGATCGACGCCTACCTGGCCGCGGCCCGCGACGCAGCGGCGGCCGGCTTCGAGATGATCGACATCAAGGCCTGCCACGGCTACCTGGTGCACGAGTTTCTCTCGGCCCGCCGCCGGCCGGGCCCCTGGGGCGGCGACTTCGCCGGCCGCACGCGGCTCCTCTCCACGCTCGTCGAGCGAGTCCAGGCCGAGTGCCCGGGGCTGCTCGTGGGAGTCCGGCTGTCGCTCTTCGACACGGTGCCCTGGCGGATGACCGACGGCCGCGGCGAGCCCTGGCCGTTCGCCGACAGCCTCCCCTACGACTGCGGCTTCGGCGTGGACGAGTCGAACCCGCTGGCGATCGACCTGACTGAGCCGATCCAGCTCTTGCAGCTGCTCCGCGACTCGGGCGTGGTGGCCGTGAACCTCTCGGCCGGCTCGCCTTATACAGTGCCCCACGTGATCCGGCCGGCGGCCTTTCCGCCGTCCGACGGCTACCCGCCCCCGGAGGATCCGCTCATCGGCGTCTGGCGGCAGATCGACGCGGCCCGCCAGGCCAAGGAGGCCGTGCCCGACCTCGTGATGGTCGGCTCGGCCTACACGTATCTCCAGGACTACCTCGTGCAGGCCGCGCAGGCCACCGTTGGCCGGGGCTGGATCGATGGCGTGGGCCTCGGCCGGATGGTGCTTTCGTATCCGGCGTTGCCAGCCGACTCACTGGCCGGCCGACCGCCCGTCCGCGGGGCGGTCTGCCGCACGTTCTCCGACTGCACCACCGCCCCCCGCAACGGCCTCAAAAGCGGCTGCTACCCGCTCGACACCTTCTACAAGCAGCTCCCGGAGGCGGAGGCCGTCAAGGAGATCAAGGCCCGGATGGAAGCCCGCGGCTGAGCCGGGCGGCGAAGTCGGGGTCGGCCAGATCGGCCTCGTGGACCCGCACGTGCTGGGGGGCGTTGCCGCCCGCCGCAGCCAGTTCGTGGTCGGTGAACGGCTCCCGGGCATCCCACTGCCCCTGGACGACATCCGGCGTGGCATCGGAGGCATCGCCGCCCGCCGCCTCCCGGGCCGCCACGCGAGCTAGCGCCGTCTCGAGCGGCACGTCGATCTCGAGCCAGACCAGCGGCACCTGCCGGTCGCGGGCCACGGCCGCGAGTTCCCCCCGCTGCCAATGCTTGAGACAGGCGGCATCGACGACCACGCTCGAGCCGGCGTCGAGCAGCGT
>CAYRNG010000039.1:0-14605 GCA_964425395.1 uncultured Candidatus Kuenenia sp.
CCAGCCTGCTCACGGGATCGCCTCCGCGACAGCCGGGCCAGCGGCCGCCGCTCGGGCCGGCAGCCCGGCCCCCCGGAGGCGGACGAAGTCGAGGGCCGCCTTGGCCGCCCGGCTGAGGGCCAGAATCTGCCCGCCGCCGAGGACATGCTCGATCGTTTCGGCGGCCCGCTCCGACGCGATCGCGATGTCGATCGCCTCCCGGCCCTCGGCCGCAGGCCGCACCGGCCCGACGCCCAGGCCGAGATCGGCCCCGAAGGCCGTGCGGGCCCGGCGGGCCAGTTCGCGCGGAGACTCCGCGTGGCCGGCTGGCGCCGAGAGCACCGTGCCGCCGTGAAACACGCCGCCGGCCCCGGCGGCTCCGGCCAGAAGCGCGGCCACCCGCCCGGCGGTGCCCACCTCGCCGCAGGCAAGCGACCGGTCGGCCGCGGCCAGCGCCGCCAGGGCCGCATCCTCGAGCTCATCGTCTTCGACCCCGAAGACGAGCGGCCCCAGGCAGTCGCGGATCACCGCCTCGGTGGCGGCGATCTTGGCCTGGCACTCGGCCGCGTCGCGGCCCCGGGCGGCGATCCGGAGGGTGATCGTGGCCTCGTGGGCCGTGATCCCGACCAGCGGATCGCGGCCCCGGCGGACGAGGGCGGGGAGCATGGCCTCAATCGCGCTCTCCCCGGCGCCGAAGCACTTGATCCGCCGCTGGATGATCGTGGCCTGCTCGGGCAGCATGGCTGTCAGGGCCGGAGCCACGCTCGCCGCCCACATCGGCTTGAGCTCGGCCGGCACCCCCGGCAGAGCGATCACGCGGGCGGTGCGGCCGGCGAGCTGAATCGGCAGGTCGATGCCGGGGGCGGTGCCGTGGGGATTGGGGATCTCGCGGCTGCCGCGGGGAAAGAGGGCCTGGCGGCGGTTCGACTCGGGGCAGGGCATGCCCCGCCGGGCGAACCGCTGTTCGATGGCGGCCAGGGCCGACGGGGAGAGCTCGAGCGGGGCATTGGCCAGGGCGGAGAGGACGTCGCGCGTCAGATCGTCGGCGGTCGGGCCGAGGCCGCCCGTGGAGATCACCACGTCGGCCCGGCCGGCGGCGTTGCGAAAGGCTTCGAGGCCTGCCTCGAGGGTGTCGGCGGCGGTGGTGTGGAAGGTGACGGGGATGCCCAGCACCGCCAGTTCGGCCGAGAGCCATTGGCTGTTGGTGTCGAGGCGGCTGCCGGTCACGAGCTCGTCGCCGATGGCGATCACTTCAGCATTCATGCGCGGGTGGGCGTGTGGGGTCGAGCGTTATTTGAAGCGGCGGTTCGGGGTTGCCCGTGCCATCTCGACGGACGCTCCCTACGGGCATCCTGCCCTTCGGTCGCTCGATGGAAACCGCCCTTCGCCATCCTGGCTACGGTCGGTTTCCAACGCCGTCTCGATTGGCACGGGCAACCCCTCACGGATGCACCAGAATACCCGCGGCGTCTCGATTGTCGTAGGTCCGTCACGCCGTGACGGACTACCCGAACCGCCATCCACACCGCAGACGAATAGCCCGTGCCGGCGGCCCGGGCCTCCGAAAGCCCTGGGGCTGGTGGAGCGGGGCGGGCTGGTGGAGAATGGAGCGATGCGACTGGGCTTCCTCGGAACCGATGAGCGAATGGCCGCCGTGGCGGCGGCGGCGGCGGCGCGGGGGGATGAACTCCTGCCCGAGCGGGCCGCACCTGGCGGCTGGGAGGCGTTTCTCGACCCGGCCGCCTGCGATGCGGTGCTCGTGGCCCCGACCGGCGATGATCCGGGTCGGGCCGAGGCGGTTCGCATGCTCGTGCAGGCCGGGCGGCCCCTCGTGGTCGCCCAGCCGCTCGAGCTCTCGATGCTCTGGGCCTGGGAACTCGAAATGATTCGGCGGGATGCCGGTGGGCCGCTCGTGCCGGTCTTGCCCGAGCGGCGGCATCCGTTCGTGCTCCGACTGCGGGAGGTGATCGAAGCGGCGCTGGCCGGCAGCGGGCCTGCCGGAGCGGTCGAGTCGCTCGTGCTCGAGCGGCGGCAGGCCGACCGCAGCCGGGCGGCCGTGCTCGCGAGCTTGTCCCGCGACGCCGATCTCGTGCGGGTGCTCGCCGGGGAGCCGGGCCGGCTCTCGGCCCTTGGAGCCGCCGCCGACGCCGACACCTGGAACTCGCTGACGGTGGGGTTCTCTGGGCCCACGAACCTGCCGGTCCGCTGGGAAGTGGCCGGCGGCCCGCCCGGCCTCGAACTCTCGCTGCGGTGCGCCGAGGGCATAGTCGTCGTCGGGATCCCGGCCGACTGGGCCGAGCCCTGGACCTGGTCTGGTCCGGCCCAGCCGGAAGGGCCCGTGGCCTTCGACGCCGCCCGGGAGCCACTCGCCGCCCTCGATGCCGCCTGTGGGCGGGACGGGACGGCGGCTGAATCGGGCGGCGTGCCGCCGGCCACGTGGGCCGATGCGGCCCGGGCGATCGAACTGGCCGACACGGTGCCCCGTAGCCTGACCAAGGGCCGCGGCATCGACCTCCATCAGGAGGAGTTCAGCGAGCTGAACACCTTCCGCGGCACGATGGCCTCGCTGGGCTGCGGGATCATCCTGGCGGCCCTCCTGCTCGTGGTGCTGGCCACGCTCGTCGGCGGAATCGCCCACGAGTTCGACTGGAATCTGGGGGGGCGGCTGGCGGGGGCCTGGCCGGCCGTGGCCCTCACCGTGCTCGGCGGATTCCTGGTTTTGCAGCTCCTCCCGCTGCTCGTGGCCCGACCCCGCCGGCATGAGTGAATTTGTCCGGGGCCGCAGCGGCGGCGTGTCCCGAACGGCCGCACCCTCCCGGCAGGGGGTCTGGGCCGGCCCCTGGAAGACTCTGCCGGGGGGCCGGGCTGCCGGTGGATCGAAAGGGTTTTCCCGCCGATTCACCACCTAGTGCCGGAATGCCGGCCGCAGCGGCGGCCCGGCCAGGCAGGTTCTCCCTGGGAGCGGGTGCCGATGCGGGTTCTGCGGGCCACTGTCGCGATCGTGGGCTGTCTGGCTGCGGCGCTGCCGCTCCCCTCGGTCCACGCGAGCGAGGCCCGGCGGTCGGCCATCGTGCGGGCGGTCGAGAGCCAGCGGAACGCGGTCGTCAACATCCACGGTCAGAAGCTCGTGCCTTCGGGGGAAGAGGGAGCCGGCGAGCTCAAGCGGGTCAACGGGATGGGCACCGGCGTGGTCGTCGATCCCCGGGGCTACGTGGTCACCAACTTCCACGTCGTGGAAGGCGTGCGGCGGATCGAGGTCACGCTCGCCAGCGGCCGCACCGTGGCCGCCACGCTCGTCTCCCACGATCCCCGCACCGACCTGGCGGTGATCAAGATCGACACCGGCGAACCGCTGCCGGTGGCCAGGATCGGCACCTCCGCCGACCTGATGATCGGCGAGACGGTGCTCGCCCTGGGCAACGCCTACGGCTACGAGCACACCGTCACCCGGGGCATCGTCTCCGCCCTCCACCGCAACGTGGAGGTCACCCGGACCCAGAAGTACGACGACCTGATCCAGACCGACGCCAGCATCAACCCCGGCAATTCGGGCGGCCCGCTGCTCAACATCGACGGCGAGGTGATCGGGATCAACGTGGCCGTCCGGGCCGGGGCCCAGGGCATCGGGTTCGCCATTCCGATCGACCACGTGCTCGACGTCGTCTCGCAATTGCTCTCCGTGGAGCGGATCGGCCGCACCTGGCACGGGCTGGTGGTCAGGGCCGACGGCCGCGGCGGGGCGGTCGTGGAGGCGGTCCATCGGCAGAGCCCGGCCGAGTCGGTCGGCGTCCGGGCCGGCGACCTGATCAAGCAGATCGGCGACGTCACGGTGCTCCATCAGCTCGACGTCGAGCGGGCCCTGCTGGGCTGCAAGATCGGCGAGCGGGTGCCGGTCACGGTCGTGCGGGCGGGGGCCGAGGAGCGGGTCGAGCTGTCGCTGATGGCGATCCGGCGAGACGCCCTCCCGGTCGGGGAGCGGTGCTGGCGGGAGCTGGGGCTCCGGCTCGACCCGGTCGCGTCGGCCGCCGTCCAGAAGCTTCAGTCGCGGTACCGGGGCGGGCTGCTCGTGACGGAGGTCCGCGAAGGGGGGCCGGCCGCAGAGCAGGGGATTCGCAAGGGCGACATCCTCGTCGGGCTGCACGTCTGGGAGACCGTGGCCGCCGACAACATCGTCTACATCCTCGACAAGGCCGAGCAGGAGCACTTGAACCCGATCAAGTTCTACGTGCTCCGCGGCCGGGAGACGCTCTTCGGTCACCTCGTCTCTGACACCGTCCGCCGGTAGGCGGTGGGGCTCTGCGGGCTGGCGGCTGGCAGCGGGTAGGGCGGGGGTCTGCGGTGTGGGTGGCGGGGAGGATCTCATGCCCACCGTCCCCGGGCTAGCGCCCGTGGTTTCTATTGGCTGGTCCCCCGGCTGGCGGCGGTACGATGGCGGGTGGAGAACCGATGCCCAATGAGACCGAATTCGTCGCGGCGCTGATCGCCGGCCTGGCGGCCGATCCACGGCTCGAGGTGCCCGTCGGCGACGACGCGGCCGTGCTCCGTCCGCCGGCGGGCCGGCGGACGGTCGTGACCGTGGACATGCTCATGGAGGGGGTCGATTTCCGGCTCGATGCCCAGACCTCGCCCCGGCTGATCGGCCACAAGTCGCTGGCGGTGAACCTCAGCGACCTGGCCGCGATGGGCAGCCGGCCGGAGGCGACGGTCGTGGCGGTGGCCCTGCCACGGCAGGGGGGAGCCGCGCTCGGGGCGGAACTCCAGGCCGGCATCGCGAGCCTGGCCGCCGAGCATGGCCTCGCCCTGGCCGGCGGCGACACCAACACCTGGGACGGCCCGCTCGTCGTGAGCATCACGGCCCTGGGAAGCGTGGCCCCGGGGGCCGCCTGGCGGCGGGACACCGCCCGGCCTGGCGACCTGCTCGTGGCCACCGGCAGCTTCGGAGGGAGCATCCTCGGCCGCCACCTGGCCGTCGAGCCGCGGTGCCGGGAGGCGGCCGCGATTGCGGGCCGGTTCGAGGTCCATGCGGCGATTGACATTAGCGACGGCCTGTCGCTCGACGTCGGCCGGATGATGGCGGCCAGCGGGACGGCGGCGATCCTCGATCTCGACCGGATTCCGATCCACCCCGACGCCCACCGGCTGGCGGCCCGCGACGGCCAAAGCCCCCTCGACCACGCCCTTTCCGACGGCGAGGATTTCGAGCTCGTCTTGGCCCTCCCGCCCGCCGAGGCCAGGCGGCTGGTGGCGACCGCGGCGGAATCCCCGCTCGGCGCGGCCCTCTCGATCATCGGCGAGGTGACCGCCGGCGGGGGCCTCCTGGCCCGCAGGGCCTCCGGTGACCTCGAGCCGCTTGTCCCGCGTGGCTATCAACATGGCTTCCACCCCCCCGGCTTCCACCCACCCAGCCTCCCCGATGCCGACCCCGCCCGCTGAACTGCCGATCGCCACCGCCACCCTCGCGGTGCCTTTCGAGGCCGCCCTGCCGGCCCTGGCCGGGCGGCTGGCTCGAGCCCTGCCGCCGACGGCCTTCGTGGCCCTGCGGGGCGATCTCGGGGCCGGCAAGACGACGCTCGTCAAGGCGGTGGCGGCCGCCCTGGGGATCGATCCGGCCGAGGTCGTGAGCCCCACCTTCGGCCTGATCCACGTGCATGAGGAGGGCCCGACCCGGCTCGTGCACGCCGACCTGTACCGGCTGCCCGGCCTCGCCGACCTGGCCGAGACCGGCTGGGACGACGCCACGGCCGGTGCCGGCTGGGTGTTTGTCGAGTGGCCGGAGCGGATCGAGGCGGCCCTGCCGGCCGAACGGATCGACCTGGCGATCGCCATCGACGGGCTCACCTCCCGCACGCTCTCGTTCACCGGCCGCGGGGCGGCCCATGCCGCTGCGGTCGCCCGGCTTGTATCATCAAGCCCGTCATGACCCTCTCACCCGCCACATCGCTGCTCTGCGTGATCGACGTCCAGGAGCGGCTTCTCAAGGCGATGCCCGAGGCCGACCGGGTGGTCGAGCGGTGCCGGCGGCTGGCCGAGGCGGCTCGGCTCCTGGGCGTGCCCGGCCTGCTTACCGAGCAGTATCCCCAGGGGCTCGGCCCCACGCCCGCCGTGCTGGCCGAGCTCCTGCCCCCGCCGGCGGCCAAGCTGACCTTCAGCTGCTTGGCCGCGCCGGGCTTCCAGGCCGCACTCTCCGCGGGCATCACGGCCGCGGTGCTGGCGGGCCTCGAGACCCACGTCTGCGTGAGCCAGACGGCGTTCGATCTCTTGGCGATCGGCCTGGGCGTGTTCGTGGTCGTCGATGCCGTCGCCTCCCGCCACCCGCTCGACCACGAGATCGCCCTCCGCCGGCTGGAGGCCGCCGGCGCGGTCCTGACCACGAGCGAGGCGGTGCTCTTCGAATGGTGCCGCTCGGCTGAGCACCCGCAGTTTCAGGCGGTCCGGCGGCTCGTAGTCTGAACCGCGGGTCTACGGCGGCGGGATCAGCGGCCGCGTGGCGGCAGGCTCGGCAGAGAGGTCGATGCGGCCGGAGGGGCGGGGCCCCGCCGCCAGCTCCCGGAGGCGGGCCACCTTGATCGCCGCGGCGGGCTCGCCGGCCTGTTCGTGCCCGGGCGCCGAGCCGAATGCGATCACAAGCCCCTCCTCGCCGACAAGCTCCCAGTCGGTGCCGCCACCGGCCCGGGCCACAGGCCGGCAGTCGAGGAGTTCGAGCCGCCCCCACTCCGGGCCGATCATGGCGGCCACGGCGGCCCCCTCCTCGACGAGCGGGTCGCCCCAGGAGAAGCCGAAGGCGCCCCGCGGCCCCGACGTGATGCCGGTGAGCCGCGGATAGCGGTTGGCCGCCTGGGGCCTGGGCACGAAGTCGTCGCTGGGCAAGACAATCCCCTCGGCGTCCACCGCGAGGAGGCCACCGGGCACGCTCACCATCGCCACCGGCTCGCGGCACCGCACTTCCACCGTCGCGCCGGCCGGATGCCGGAGGCTGACCCGCACCACCTCCCGCACCCAGGGATGGATGTCGAAGGCCCGGGCCAGCCGGCGGGCCAACTCGGGGTCGTCGAGCGGGAGGCCGTTTTCCAGGCTCGCGTCGCGAAGCGCCTCCGCCTTGAGGTCGCACCGGATCCAGTCCCCCACGCCCGAGAGCTCAACGTCGTCCGGAAAGAGGAGATTGCCGCGGTCGGCCTGCACCTCCGGGCCGTAGCGATTCCAGGCGATCCAGCCGCCGCCGGCGGCGGCGGCGACCAGGGCGATGGCCAAGAGGCCTGACCGGTGGTCGGAGGCAAATCCGACCAGGCCCCCCTGCCGAGGCGGATCGGGCTCGAGCGGCCGGCGACGGGGGGGAGGGGCATTCATGGGGGCAGCGACTCGTGGCAGGCAGATGCGGCGGAGCGGGGCTTGGCAGCCAGGGAGCCGGTCACCAGACGCGGATCTGGGGCGTCAGCTCCACGCCCAGCCGCTGCCGGACCCGCTCGCGGACGAGTTCCACCAGCGAGCGGACGTCGTCGCTCGTGCACCGCCGCCCGGCCACCACGTAGTTGGCATGGGGCGGATGGACGGCGGCGTCGCCACTGGAGAGGTCGCGGCCACCGGCCTGCTCGATCAGCGACTCGGCGGTCGTGCCCAGCGGATCCTTGAACATCATGGCCACGCTCCGAGTGCCGCTGGGCTGGCCGGCCCGGCCGACGATCCACTGCTTCTGCATCCGCTTGGTGAGCGGGGCGGAATCCTCCTCGTCGAGTTCGAGCCGGCAGCCGACGACGATGCAGTCGTCGAGGTTGCTCCACCGCGATTCGAAGGCCAGCCGGCTGCGGTCGCGAACCTCGACGCTGCCGTCGGGCCGCATCACCGTCACGTCGCGAACCCGCTGGCCGATGTCGCCCCCGTGGCCGCCGGCGTTGCCCACCAGGGCACCGCCCACGGTGCCTGGCACGTCGACCAGCATCTCGAGGCCGGCCAGCCCCGCCTGGACCGCCGCCGAGACGACGTGTACCAGCTTCGCCCCCGCCCCCGCGCGGACGCAGGGAGGCTCGACCTCGATCTCGCAGAAGGCGGGCGCCGAGAGCCGCACGACCATCCCCGCGAAGCCGGCCTGGGGCACGAGCAGGTTGGAGCCGCCGCCGATCACCCGCAGCGGGATCGACCGCTCGTGGCACCGCCGCACGATGGCCGCGAGGGCCTCGATGTCCACCGGCTCGCAGAACCAGGCGGCGCTGCCGCCGATCCCCAGCCAGGTGTGGGGGGCGAGTGGCTCGGCCTGCGAGACGGCGGTGGCCAGATCGTCGAACGGCGTGCCGCCGGCAGTGTCAGTCGCCGGCCCGCCTGCGGATCGTTTCGTCATCGGCACGTCACCCTGGGCTGTGCGGAGCTCCGGCAGGGGGCCGGAGCAGCGGGGAAATTGTGACTCATGGAATCCCAGGGCTACAAGCCGCCGTGTCGGGCAGCGGCCGTCTCAGGCGGCCCAGCGGGGGGCCGGAGCCTCGGCTCCGGCGGCGATCTGCAGCCAGCCGTCCACGAGCATCGCCAGGGGGAACCGGCCGGCCGGCTCCCCTTCCGGGGGCTCGGGGCTCCGGCAGCCGGCGCCGAGCACCAGCAGGCAGTCGTCCCGGCCGAGCGACTCGAGCAATCGGTCGATCCGGGCGTAGGCTGCCAGGTCAGCGTCGGCGGCGTCATCGGCCAGCACCGTCGCCGGAGCGAGCACGCAGCGATCGCAGTGGCGGGCCACGAGCGGGCCAAACTCATCGCTGCCGAGCCGGTGGGCCAGCGACTCCTCGGCGATCACGCCCAGCTGGCCGGCGGTGAGCCGCCGCAGGCTCGCCAGCGTGGCCGAGAGGGCATGGCCGGTGGTGGGCATGTCGATGAACACGGCGGCCTCCTGGCCGCGGTCGATCCGCTCCATCCGGCCGGGCACGCTCCCGACCGATTCGATTCCTCGGACGGCGACATCGAGCGGCACTCCGGAGCGGGCGGCGATGGCCGCGGCGACGAGGCTGTCCCGCACGAAGGGAACGACCGGGGCGTCGAGCGAAAGGGGCACGATCTGCCCGCCGTGTCGGGCCAGGACCGTCCGGCCGAAGAGGCCGGCCTCGACCGGCGAGGCCTGGAGGTCGCAGCCCTCGGCCAGGCCCGCCGTCAGGCAGGTCGCCCCCTGCGGCAGCCGCCGCCCGAGCCGGCCGAGCTGCGAGCCGCCGACGCCGCTGACGAGGCAGCCCCCCTTGGCCAGGGCGGCGGTGAGCCGGGCCGCCGCGGGCCGCCGGGTCGTGGCCGCGGCCAGGGGATCGACGCGGCTGGCGGCGAGGTTGGTGACGGCGAGCGTGTCGCAGCGAAAGCCGGCTGCCGCGTGGGCGGCCAGGGCCCGGGCCGGCAGTTCGACGACGGCGTGCGAGCAGCCCTCCTCGGCCAGTCGCTCGAGCCAGCGGGCGAGGGCGGCCGGGCGGGCGTAGGCTGCCGGCCGCGGCAGGTCGTCGTCGAGGCCGAGGCAGCCGAGGTCGGAGAGCACGCCCACCCGGAGGCCGGCTTCGGTGAGGGCCGCCGCGGTCAGCCAGGCGGTCGTGGTCTTGCCGCTGGTGCCCGTGACGGCGATCACGCGGAGGGGCGTCGAGGGCGAATCGTGGGAGTCGAGACGAGCGCGAGCGTGTCGGTTCATGGTGGCCTCCTGCCGGCCGCGGCGTGCGGCTTGAATCGTTGGACTGCTGGGTCGCCGGGCTCATCCTTGAGCACCGATCGGAGGCCGATTCTCAGCCTCCGGGGAAAGCGGTCAATCCCAAACAATTGAGCGGTCAGCCGGCTCTCGATCGCTTCAGTGCCCGGGTCGCCCAGATAGCCCGGCTTGTCATGCCAAGCCCGGGATCGGTAGGGTCGAGCCCATGCATGTGGTAGCGGCAGGCAGCACCGCTTCGGGATCTCGTTTCCAGCCCGGGAGCCATCAGCTCCTCTGGCTCGGGGATCTCGGGCCTCATGAGGCTCTGGAACTGACGCTTGCCAGGCAGGAGATCGGCCGGCTGGCAACGGTGCATGCGGTGGCCGACGTGGCCGCGGCGGTCGCCGCTCCTCCGGCGGTGTTTCGGGAGCGGTCGCCCGCGGTCATTCTGCTGGCCGCTGCGACGCCGGCCCGCTGGACGCTCGCCGACGCCGTGGCCCTGGCGATCCGCTGGCCGCTGGCCCCGCTGGTGAGCGTGGCTGGCAGCCTGACTGACGGTCGCCGCCGCAGCGGTCCGCCGCTGCCCGGAGTCGAGGACGTCTCGTGGCATGACCTGGCCGGCCGGCTGGCAGCCTGGCTCGACGATCGGGAGGCGGGGCTGCCGGGCACCCTTGGCCTGCCGGCCATCGCGCGGCGGGAGGAGCGGATCCTCGAGGGGGTGCGGCGACGCCGGCTTGGGGGCCGGGCTCTGGCCGCGGGCCAGAGCCCGGTGGCCGCTCCCGTGGCGGTGGCGGCCCTGCGGCAGCCGGCCCTCGAGGGGCTCGCGGGCCTGGTGGCCGCGATCGGCGGCCAGGTCGCCGGCAGGAGCCTCGGCCGGCCGCCGCTCGACGACCCTACGCCGCTACTCGTCTGGGAGCCGGGGAGCGTGGACGGCGGGGTGCTCGCCTGGCTGCGGCTGCTCGTGGCCAACCAGCCCGGCCGCCGCGTGATCCTCCTCGACTCGTTTCCCCGGGCCGAGACGACCGCCGCCGCCCAGCAGGCGGGAGCCGCCGCCATCCTGGGGCTGCCGCTGTCGGCCGAGGCTCTCGCCGGCACGCTCGCACGGCTGACCGGAGCCGCGGGGTCGTAACCAGCGGACGGCGTGGCAGCGCCGACTGGCCGGCGGGATGGAATCCCGCCGCTACGAGGCGGCCGGTTTGGCCGATCGACTTTGCAGCGTCGTCGAGGCCACGTAGCCGCGGGTTTTTAACCCTGCGGACAGCGTGGCAGCGCCGACTGGCCGGCGGGATGGAATCCCGCCGCTACGAGGTGCGGCGTCAACTGGCCGGCGGCATGAGATCCCGCCGCTCCGCGGGCGGCAATTGGGCTTGGGGCGGGCCGCTGGCTTCGCTAGCATCCCCGCCCCCGCGGTCCGGTCGAATTGTCGCGGGCAGGAGATTCGCCCGTGGTTCGCGTCTTGGCTCTGTCGGCCCTCCTCGGCCTCGTCTCCGCGGGCTGTGCGCATCTCGTGAGCGGGCCCGACTGGCAGGCCGGGCTGCCGCCGGGCGTGCCGCTAGGGGGCATCTGGCCGCGGCCGACCGGCCTGCCCGACCGCACGGAGCTCGTGGCCGGCCAGCTCGTCATCCATGCCGACTTTCCCCTGGCCGGGCAGCACCGGCTCGTGCGGGAACTCGAGGCCCTGCGGACCGAGGTCAGCCAGCGGCTCGGGCTGCCGATCTCCGACGAGCCGATCCACCTCTACCTGTTCGAGAGCCCGGCCCGGTACGAGGAGTTCGTGGCCCGGCAGTTTCCCTCGTTTCCCGCCCGGCGGGCGTTCTTCGTGGAGACCGACACGAGCCTCGCCGTGTTCGCCCCCTGGCAGGACCGCATCGCCGAGGACCTGCGGCATGAGACGACCCACGGCTACGTGCATGCCGTGGTGCCGGCCGTGCCCCTCTGGCTCGACGAGGGGATCGCCGAATACTTCGAGATCCCGCGGGCCGATCAGGGCTTGCACGCCGCCCACCTGGCCCACCTGGCGGGCCGGCTGATCGAGGGCACCTGGCAGCCCGACATGGCCCGCCTCGAGGCCCTGGCCTCGGCCGGCGAGCTCTCCCAGGATCACTATGCCGAGGCCTGGTGCTGGGTGCACTGGCTGCTCGACACCACGCCCGAGCGACGGGCGCTCCTGCAGGACTACCTGGCAGAGGTCCGCCGCGACCCGGCCGCTCCGCCCCTCTCGGTGCGGCTGCGGCTGGTGTCGGGCGATCCGGCCGGCGAGGTGCGGGCCCACGTCGAGTCGCTGGCCGCCGCCTCAGATCACGACTGAGACGCGAAAAAAGGTGTCAGGAACCATCTGTCATGAGATCCCGGTCTTCGACCGGGGCCGTGTCGCCGAAGGTGACCGGCAAATGGTTCCTGACACCTTTTTTTGCTCGCCGGAAGACCGTGCCGTGATCGGTGGGCGTGAAGCCCAGCTTCTCGAACAGCTTCGAGGCCGCCGCGTTGTCTTCGCCCACGTGGGTCTCGACGAGCGTGGTGCCCTCGCCGGCCAGGTCGTAGAGGGCCTCGGCCACGAGATAGTGGGCCAGCCCCTGCCGCCGCCGGGCCCCCTCGATGTCGATCCGCAGCAGCCCGGCGATCACGACCCCCCAGGCCCCGGCCAGGGGCTGCATGTCCCAGACCAGGCCGCTGCCCAAGAGGGCCCCGGCCTCGCCCGTGAGCTCGTACCGCCGCAGGGCGATGCCGGTCGTGGTGGCCGCCTCCCACCAGGTGCAGCGGGGCGGCTCCTCGACCACCCGCAGCTTGGTCGCCCGCCGGATCGCGATCTGGAGGCGGTCGATCGGCGGCCGGAAGCCGGCAAGCGATCGGCGGAGCACCGCGATCCGGGCCATCGGCTCGTAGCCCGCCCGCTCGAAGACCGCCTGCATCCGGGGCGAGGAGTCGAGGATCCCGGGCAGTTCGCTGCCCCCGTAGAGGCCGAGGTAGAAGCCGCCCAGCGTGGGCGTGCCGCCGCCGAGGATCGTCTCGGCGCCGCGGCCGCGGAGGTAGGCCTCGCTGCGCGCCAGGAGGCCGTCTTCGATCTCAGCCTGCCGCTCGTGGGGCGGCACCACCACAAGCATGGTGGTGCCGATCGTGGTCTCGAGGTGGCCGCCGCTCGAGTCGGGCCCGAAGCCGGCATGGGCGAAGCCGACGATCCGCTCCCCGTCGCGGGCCACGATCAGCCCCTGGCGGTCGAAGTAGGGCTTCGAGAAGACGGCATCCTCGAGGGCCGCCGAGGTCATCGGCTGGAGGGCGGCCGGGCCGAGGTCGGCGGCCCGCCAGGTGTCGGCTAGGCGGGGAGGGTCGTTGTTGCGGAAGCAGTCGAACGTGAACATCCGCATCCCCTGGGGCGAGCCCCTGCTACGCCTGCCTGTCGGTGGCCGGAGCACCCGGCTGCGGCTCGGGCCAGCGGACTTCCACGAGCCCGGCCCGCTCCCGGACCTCGAAGACCGCCTGCCGGAGCGTCGGGGAGATCTGGTGGCGGCCGCTGACGACGTCGAACTGCCAGCCGTGCCAGGGGCAGGTGAGCACCGTGCCGCAGAGGGCTCCGGTACCCAGCGGGCCTCCCTGGTGCGGGCAGAGGCCGTCGAGGGCGTGGAAGGTGCCGGCGACGTTCGCCAGGGCCACCATCCGCTCGCCGGCCACCCGCTCGATGGCGGTGCCGGGCGGGCACTCGTCGGCCCGGGCGATCGCGATCCAGTCGGCCATGGTGGAGCGGAAGGGGCGGGGCGACGCGGAGAGGCCGCGGAAGGTCAGGCGGCCGGACGCTTCACTCTAGCCTTTGCCGGCCGGTTCCGCCATCGGCGATGCACCCACCAGTACTGCGCTGGCTTCCGCCGGATCGCCTCCTCGAGGATCGTCGTGTACCACTGCGAGAGTGTCTTGAGGTCGGCCGTCTCGGGTCCGCCGGCGGCCGGGTCGGCCGTGCCCTCGAGCCGGAGGTCGAAGTCGAAGAGTCCCCCGCGACGGGTGGCTGAGCAGACGAGCACCGGCGCCTGCGAGGAGAGGGAGAACACCCCGATCGCCTTGTGGACCGTCGCGGGCCGGCCGAAGAAATCGACCCAGCAGCCCTTGGGGCCGGCGGCCTGGTCGCCCAGGAGGCCGATGGCCCCGTTCTCCTCGAGCACGATCGCCACGTCGGGGGCGCTTCCCTTCTTGGGCAGGATCCGCTGCCCCCGCGACTCCCGAAACTCGGTCACGAACCGGTCGAGGAGCGGATTGTCGAGCTCGCGGGCCACCGAGAAGATCCGGAAGCCGAACAGGCCGAACAGGTAGGCGGCCAACTCGAAGTTGCCGTAGTGGCCCGAGAGGATCACCTTGGGGCGGTCGAGCCAGAGCAGCCGCACGAAGTCTTCGATCCCGTGGATCCGCAGGTGCCGCCGCCAGGTGGTCTTGTGGATCACCCGGTTGGCATGGGCGATCTCCACGACCATCAGGAGGAGGTGCTCCCACATTCCCCGGGCCGTCTCCCGGCGGTCGTCGGGCGACATTTCGGGAAAGGCGAGCCGGAGATTGTCGCGGACGACGGTGCGGCGGATCCGGATCCGGTTGGCGAGCAGGCCGGAGAGCGAGCGGGCCCACCGCTCCGAGGCCGACCGGGGCAGGGCCTGGATCACGCAGATCGCCACCCGGACGGCCGTGTAGGCGGCCAGGTCGACGAGGCGGGTGGCAAGGGGGCGGGCGGCGGCCAAGACGTCGGATCCCTGACGGAGGAACGCCGCGTCCTGCGGCTGGAGGGAATTGTGACCGGTCGCGGCCCTCGGGAACCAGATCGGTTTGCGGGGCCCGGGGGCTGGAATTTTGGCTACCGGACTGGCGCAGTCAGCGGGGAGAAGGGCCGGGCATGGCTCGCTGGGGGGGGGGCGGACCCACCGTGGGCCCCTCGCCCCCCCCCCGCCGCCCCCCGCCCCCCCCCCCCCCCCCCCCCCCCCCCCCCCCCCCCCCCCCCCCTTTCCCCCCGCTGACTGCGCCAGTCCG
>CAYRNG010000040.1:0-4629 GCA_964425395.1 uncultured Candidatus Kuenenia sp.
TCCGATGCCGCCGTTTCCGGTTGGCTTCGCCGCGCTGTCCGGCGGGGAACAAACCCGCGGCTACGTTCGGACAACGGCGCTGCAAACTCGCTCCGCCCCACCCGCCCGCGTCCCCCTACCGCCGCTTGCGATCGCGGCAGGGTGGGGGCGTGGCGAGGGTGAACACGATCACTTCCTCGCCCGTGATTGGCGAGATGTCGTGATGGAGCGTGACCGGCGGTGCGCCCGCCGCTTCGCGGACCAGTTTTTCGAGCACCTGCCGGCCGGCCAGCACGAGGTGGCTGCGGAGCTGTTTGAGGAGGTCGGCGCCCTTGCCGTTGCCCGAGCCGGCCCCCTCGATCAGCCGTTGCTCCGCGGCCGAAAGCACCCCTTCGAGGTGCACGAACAGTCGGTTGTCCACCAGGTGGGCGTGGACGTGCCGCGGGCCGCGGCCCATGAATTCCTGCTGAAATCGTGACACGGCGTCGCAGACGGCCGCCTCGATTTCACCCTGTGACTTGATCCGCTGCATGGCTGGGGTTCCTCGGCAGGCCTCGGCCCGCCCCCGATCGTTCGCCGGCCACGTGGGAGCGGCGCCGGCGGGGGCATCCTGCCACCCGCCGGCGCCGTGCTTCGCCGGACCGCGCTACACGCAACCACCCCAAAGGGGGGGTATTGTGTCCAGCAGGGTTTTCGGCGGCAGACCCACCGGGGCATGAACGTTTTTGAACGAGGCGACACAAGGGTTCAGCCAAGCACTCGAAAAGTGCCGCGCGTTTTTGGCAGGTTGCAAACCTTGCTCCACGACGCGATGTGGGGCGGACTTGCAGTCTGCCAGAGCGGGTTCCGAGTGCCGCGCGGGACGAATAGGAGTGTCCACGCTGGCAAAACGGCCGCAGCGAACACGCGCCGGAAAATTTTGCTTGCGTTGCCCAAACCCCCCAATATAATCTGGTCCGTTTCGCGGAGGTGACGAGCCGCTTCGGCCCTCGCAGCCGCGGAAAACAACCTGACAACACGTTCCCCCGAACGGAAGACGAGACGAGGGGCAGCCCGGCACTCCGCCGGGAGGTCCGTCGCAGCGTAAGCCGGCGCGAGAGGAAGGCATGAGCCCTCCTCTCACGCCGGCTTTTTTTGTTGCCGTTCGGCACCGCTGCCCGTTCCCTCCTCCCTGGTGCAACCCCGTGACAGCCCTGCCGATCCGACCCAAATCCCGCCCCTGGCGGCCCCCCGAGGGGCGACTGGCCCGCCAGGTGGCCTGTGCCGCCGGGGCCTTCGAACATGGCCTGCTCGGCCGGGCTCCCGCGAGCGTGACCGTGGTGGCGACCGACTCCTGGATGGTCGTGCACGTGCACGAGCCCTTCTCGGCGATGGAGCAGCAGCTGGCTGCCTCGGGCGCGGAGGGGGCCAGCCGGGTGCAGGCCCTGCACCGGGAAATCTTCGAACAGACGGCCGACGCCCTCCTCGAGCACGTTCGTCGCTGCACGGGCGTCGAATTTCACGGGGCCCTGGCCCATGTCGATATCGCCACCCGGAGCGTGACCAAGACGCTCACCACCAGCCCGGCAGTCGATCTGTTTCTGCTGGGCGAGGGGCTGCCGGCCCTGGGCGTGCCGGTGAACGCCCATCTGCAAGCCAATGGAACCCCAGCCATGCCAGGCAGGCCCGAACGCTCTGGGCGGTCAGGCATGGCTGGAATGCACGCGACGGCCGGCAACGGAGCCGGTCGCCGCTGAACTCTCCCGGAGGGATCCGCAACCATGAGGAAGGTGACCCATGTTGGTGTTGACGAGGAAGAACCGCGAAAGCGTCGTGATCGGCCAGCCCGGCGAGATGCAGATCGCCCTGGAGATCACGATCCTGGAAATCGAGGGGGGCCGTGTCCGGCTCGGCTTCGAGGCCGACAACAAGCTGCCGATCCACCGCCGCGAGGTCTGGGATCGGATCTGCAACGGCCACGCCGGCAACGGCGAGCCGCGGGGGCAGGCTTCCCTGGCCGGCACGCAGCCGCTGGCCGCCGCCATGGCACGGATGGAGGGTCGTCGGCAAACCGGGGGCTAGCCCATGAAGTCACAAGGCGAGATCGAGGCTGCCGTCTGTGACGGCATCTCCCGGTTCCAGCAGGAGTTCATCGGCCGCGGGCCGCGGGACATCCATGCCCACCTGATCGGCACGCTCCTGGTGGTGCGGCTCCAGGGGGTGCTCACGCCGGCGGAGCGGCAGCTGATCTCACCGCCACCCGAGCCGGCCATGGACGGCGGCGGCGGGGCGGCGGGAGGGGGCAGCCGCGAGCCGGGTGACCTGGCACCGAGCAGCCACTCGAACGGCGGCAACGGCGACAACGGCAACGGCCGGGCCCTGCTCAAGCAGGTGCGGGCCCACATGGTGGCCACGGGCCGGCCGCGGCTCGAGGAGATCGTGCGGGTCGCGACCGGGGTAGGCATGGTGAGCGTGCACCACGACATCTCGACGATCACCGGCGAGGAGGTGATCGTGTTCTCGCTCGCCGCCGCCCCGGCCTGCCGGGTGAAGAAGGGGGTGAAGTGAGCGGCTGACCGGCTCCGCCCATCGACCGGCAGGTCCGTGAGGCAGCAGCCAGAGCCGCCCGATTCTTAGCGCGTTCCGCCCGCCGGGCCGCGGGAGGGGTTGCCCGTGCCAATCGAGACGGCGTTGGAAACCGTCCGGAGGCAGGATGCCGAAGGACGGTTTCCATCGAGCGAGCTGGAGGCAGGATGCCGGAAGCGAGCGTCCGGCGAGATGGCACGGGCAACCCTGACCCATGGAGAGTAGCCCGATGACCACACCGCAGCCGACACGGGCCCTCTCGGGCATCCAGCCCACGGGCCGGTTTCACTGGGGCAACTACTTTGGCGCGATCCGCCAGTACATCGAGCTCCAGCCCGGTGGCCACGATCAGGCTGCCGCCGAGGCCTACTACTTCATCGCCGACCTCCATGCGCTCACGACCGTTCGCGATCCGGCCGTGCTGCGGGGGTTTGTCCGCGATGCGGCCCTCGATCTGGTGGCCCTGGGGCTCGACCCCGAGCGGGCCGTGCTGTTCGTGCAGTCGGACGTGCCGGAGGTGACGGAGCTCACCTGGCTGTTGATGACCGTCACGCCGATGGGCCTCCTCGAGCGGTGCCATGCCTATAAAGACAAGAAGACCCGCGGGCTGCCGGCCGATGCGGGCCTGTTCACCTACCCCGTGCTGATGGCGGCCGACATCCTGGCCTACGACGCCACGGTGGTGCCCGTCGGGGAAGACCAGGTGCAGCACATCGAGGTCTGCCGCGACCTGGCCGGCACCTTCAACCACCTCTACGGCGAGGTGTTCACGCTGCCTCAGCCGCGGCTGGTGGAGGGGGGGGCGAAGGTGCCCGGCACCGACGGCCAGAAGATGAGCAAGAGCTACGAGAACACGATCGAGGTCTTCGAGGAGCCGGCGGCGCTGAAGAAGAAGATCATGCGGATCACGACCGACTCCCGGCCGATGGAGGAAGCCAAGGAGCCCGAGGGGGATCACCTTTACCAGCTCTATGCGCTGTTCGCCCTCGAGAGCGACCGGCAGGCGATGGCCGACCTCTATCGCCGGGGCGGATTTGGCTACGGCGAAATCAAGAAGAAGCTCTTGGAAGCGGCCGGGGATTTCTTTGCCGCGGCCCGGACCCGGCGGGCCGAGCTGGCGGCCGATCCCGACCGGATCGAGGCGATTCTGGCGGCGGGGGCGGCCAAGGCCCGGGCCAAGGCCGCCGCGGTGCTCGGCCGGGCCCGGCGGGCCTGCGGGCTCGACCGGTCGGTGACGCTGGCCGCAGCGGGGAAGAAGCGATGAAAGTCCTGGGGATCGGCACCGACATCACGGAGTGCCTGCGGATCGCGCAGATGATCGAGCGGCATGGCGAATTGTTCGTGGGCCGGGTCTACACGCCGGCCGAGATCGAATACTGCCGCAGCCGGCGGATGGCCACGCAGCATTTCACGGGCCGGTGGGCCGCCAAAGAGGCGGTCCTCAAGGCCCTGGGCACCGGCTGGAAGCGGGGGATCAGTTGGCGAGACGTCGAGATCAAGAACCTTCCCGGCGGCCGGCCGCAAGCCTTCCTTTCCGGGGGCACCCAGGAGGTGGCCGACGCGCTCGGGATCCGCTGCGTCTTGGTGAGCATCTCCCACTGCCGGTCGCATGCCACGGCTTACGCCGTGGCCCTCGACGAAGTGCCCGCCACGGAGTTGTAGGCCTCAGGCTGCGGCCGGCTCGTCCCAGGGCTCGAGCTCGGCCACGCCGCCGGGGAGCGTGAGGGCGGCCAGCGGGGTGCCGTCGGGCACCGGGGTCACGCCGTCTCGCCGGGTGAGGTGGATCTGCTCCTGCCCGGCGAGGTGCTTTTTGAGCTGCGCTTCAAGATCCTTCTGCTCCGCCTCGGGGAGCTTGCCGAAGGCGGCCCGGCCGCGGCACTTGGGAAACTTCTGGCAGCCCAGCCACGGGCCCCGCTTGCCGTCGCGGAGGTTCATCATGCCGCCACACTTGTCGCAGGCGATCTCAGTGACCAGCGGCGGCGGCGCGGGAAACTTGATGTTGCCCTTGCGGTCGAGGTTGAGGATGAAGGGGGGCGGCTCGGCCGGCTCGGCGACGGCCTTCTTGCCCTTGGGCTTCGGCGGCCG
>CAYRNG010000041.1:0-2174 GCA_964425395.1 uncultured Candidatus Kuenenia sp.
AGGGCCCGCTCGCCGGCCGCGACGCCGAGGCGATACTCCCGCTCCGCGGCATGGACGTCGTCCGACAACTCGGCCAGGAGCACGTGGGCCCGGGCACAGTCGGGCGAGAGCTCGAGCGCCTTGCGGGCGATCTCCCGCGCCCGCTCGGTCTCGAACCCTTCAGCCACCTCCACGAGCGACTCCGCCTCGGCGAGGGCCTTGGCCTTTTTCGACGGCCGGCCGCGGCGGATCGTGATCCGCTCCCGCCGCTCGTCTGCGATCGCGTCGGCAAGCATGTCGAACATGCCGACGAGTTCGTGCGCTGCGAGCAATCCGGAGTCCTCACTCTCATCGCCGGGCACTTTCGGTGGCCCTCGCCACCAGGGCGAAGCCGCGGCCTCGGCCCGCCGGTTGCGGCGGCGGGCTGGTTTTTGGGGGTCGGAGTCTTTGGAGCCCCGGTGTTTGCGGGGGTTGCCAGCGGCCATGAGAGGGGAGTGTAGCGAAGCGGCCGCACCGGCGCTCGCCGTCGGCAACGTCGGCAAGCAGCAGGATGACGCGACCGACGGGCCCGCCGAGGCCGGGGACGATGGCGGTGATCGCCGCGGTTGGCCTCGCGGCCCTCGCCCGCCGTAAGAAGCCGCTTGCCTCCCAAAGATAGCCGCCGGGCGTTTGCCGGCCCCCGCAAGCCTCGCCCGCTTTCCATCGCGTGGGCCAATCGCGCTATAATTGGGCTTTGTGTGACCGCACTTTCGCTCGTTGTCCCGATGACTTCGATCCCATGACCACAATTCGAGTCACTGGCCAGATTGATTCGACAAATCGGCTCACGGCAACGCTTCCGGCCGGAGTGCCCGCAGGTCCTGTGGAGGTCGTCGTCATGCTGCCAGCACAGTCAACCGACGCCGGCGAGCAAGGCTGGCTCGAGGGGATTGCCCGTGAGTGGCGCGACGACCTGGCCGATTCCCGGCAGGACATCTATTCGCCCACCGACGGCCGGCCACCCCATGAAGCCGGGTGATATTTTTCTCGGGCAGTTTCCGTTCGGCGACACGCCGGGCATGAAGCTTCGGCCGTTGCTTCTCCTCTCTCCGGTCACCGGGCCTTTCGCCGAGGTTTTGGTCGCCTACATTTCTTCCGTGATCCCCGCCGAACTGCTGGCCACAGATCTTCTGTTGGATCCGGCCACAGTAATCGACAAGGCCACGAACCTCAAGACGCGTTCGATCGTGCGGTTGCACAAACTGGCCACGATCCATCACACGAGCCTGGTGCGATTTCTGGGCCGCATCTCGGCCCCGCGACTCGGCGAAGCCCACGCTTCGCTGCGAGCCTGGCTGACGATCTAGCCCAGCTGAAAACCTGGCGATCACGGGCTCGGTCACTTAAAAGACCCGCTGCGGCCGGCCGTCACGGCGATCGCCCTCGGCAACGTCGGCAAGCAGCGAGATGCCGCGACCAGCGGGCACGTCCATGCCGGGCACTATGGCGGCGATTGCTGCAACAATCACAAAAAGCTCCGCTCGCACGACACATCCCGGATTGCGTGGGCGAAACTGATGGCGCGGGTGGGGGAGGAGTTTCCCCTCGAGTGCCCGGCGTGTGGCGGCGACATCCGGCTAATCTCATTCATCACGGAGCCAGTGAAGACGGCCGGCAGAAGCCGGCTCACTTAGCCCTCGTCCTCGTCCTCGCGGGCCGGCTCAGCCGAAGACACGCTCGAGCGGCAGGTCGAAGCCGGGCACGACATCCCCAGCCGGATGAAACCGGTCTCGGCGGCAAAGACCTGACCCAGGCCCTGAGTCTCGACATAGTTGGCCAGCAGCGTCGCGATCCGGAGCGTGACGGCTCCGTGCCGTGAACCAAGATGACTGCGGAAGTGCCGCTGACCGGGCTATCCCTCTTTGGCGTTGCCATACAATGCCAGATGCAATACCATTTTGGTATGAAAACTACCATTGATTCGGCCGGCCGGCTCGTCGTGCCCAAGCCGTTGCGGGAGCGGTTTCACTTCGCTCCGGGGAGCGAGCTCGAGATCGAGCCCACGAGCGATGGCATCATCATCCGCCCGGCCGACCGAGGCCAGGCGCTTGTCCAGAAGGAAGGCGTCCTCGTCCACCACGGGCCCGGCCAGGCCGATCTCGACATTGCGGCCTTCGTGCGGCAGGAGCGGGAATCGCGGGCCCGGCAGACAGGCC
>CAYRNG010000042.1:0-14389 GCA_964425395.1 uncultured Candidatus Kuenenia sp.
GGGTGCGGCGGCGTCCATGCGGCCCAGTGTAAGCCACGCCCGGCGGACCTCAGGAGCGAGCTCACGCGTGGGTCGGGGGGCCGCCACGTAGCGGCGGGAGTGTATCCCCCCGGCCAGTTGGCGACGCGGTACCAGTGCCACCGTTTTCGGTCGGCATCTTCCCGCTGTCCGTCGGGTTGAAAACCCGCGGCTACGTTTCGCCTAAGACGCCGCGATATCAATCGGCCAAACCGGCCGCCACGTCGCGAAGCTAGCCCTTCAGCTGCTGGTAGGCGGCGACGGCCAGGCGGTCGCACTCCTCGTTCTCGGCGTGGCCCGAATGGCCGGCCACGTGGGTGAACCGGATCGTGTGAGCGGCGGCCAGCCGGTCGAGCTCCCGCCACAAATCCTCGTTCTTGACCGCCACGAACCGGCCCTTCTCCTTCCGCCTCCAGCCCTGGGCCTTCCACTTCGGCATCCAGTCGGAGAGGCCGGTGCCCACATAGACGCTGTCGGTCACGAGTTCCACCACCGTGGGCCGCTTGAGCTGCGCAAGGCCGCGGACGACCGCCGTCAGCTCCATCCGGTTGTTGGTGCTGACAGGCTCGGCCCCGGAATCCTTCGTCTCCCGGCCGCTCTCCGGGTGGCGGAGGATGTAGGCCCAGCCGCCGGGGCCGGGGTTGCCGCTGCAGGCGCCGTCGGTGAACAGGATCACCTCGGCGGGACCGACCGACTTCGCCATCGACGCCTTTCCTCCTTGATGCTGCGGCTGGACCGGGCAGCGGCTCCGGCGGCGGGCCCGCTTCAGGCCACGCCCCGCGTGCCCCCCAGGGCCGACGCGGCCGCCTCCTCCTCGACCTCCAGCCGCACCGGCAACTCGACGGTGAACCGGCTGCCCCGGCCGAGCTGGCTCTCGAGCGACACGTCGCCCCCCAATAGCCGGCACAGCTCCCGCACGATCGACAGGCCCAGGCCCGTGCCCGAGAACTCACGGGTCATGGCGTCGTCCCGCCGAAACACGTCGCCCTGACGAAACTTCTCGAAGATCGTCTGCTGGTCGTCGGGGGCGATGCCCACGCCGGTGTCGATCACCTCGATGAGAAACTCCGAGGCCGCGCCGCCGGCGGGATCCGCCAGCCGGGCCACCACCTCCACGCGGCCCCCCTCGGGCGTGAACTTGATGGCGTTGGAAAGCAGGTTGGCCAGGATCTGCTGGACCTTGGCCTGATCCTGATCCACCTCCTCGAGGCCGGGGGCCACCTCGTGCGAAAGCTCGATGTTGCGCTTCTCGGCCAGCGGCCGGACCATGTCACACTGGGCGCTGATCGCCGCCTCCAGCCGGAACGGGGCCGGGCGGACCTCCATCTTGCCGGCCTCGATCTTGGCCAGGTCAAGGATGTCGTTGATCATCTCGAGGAGCATCCGCCCCGAGGTACGGATGTTCTCCACGTACCGCCGCTGCTTCGTGTCGAGCGACTCGATCGACCCCAGCACGTCGGAAAAGCCGATGATGCTGTTGAGGGGCGTGCGGAGCTCGTGGCTCATGGTGGCCAGGAAGTCCCCCTTGAGCCGGTTGGTCTCGTAGAGGTGGAGGTTGGCCTGGGCGAGCTCGTCGACCTTCTCGTCGAGGGCCCCGTTGGCCTTCTGGAGTTCGTCCTGGGTGTCGAGCAGGCCGCGGAGCATGCGGTTGAAGGCCACCCCCAGTTCCTCGAACTCGTCGGCGGTGTGGATGTCGGCCCGGGCCTCGATGTTGCCGCGGCGGACCTCGTCGCTGACGTCGCGGAGGTGTTCGAGCGGCTTGACGATCACGTAGCGGATGATCGCATAGGCCACCAGCATCGCCAGGAAGACCGTCACGATCGCGGTGGCCAGGAGGAGAGCCCGGTTGCGGTTGATGGCGCTGCGGGTGGCGGCGTCGGGCATCACCAGCTTGACCACGGCCATCAGGTCCCCCTCGGCCAGCTTCGGCCGGCCGCCCCCCACGCCTCCCCCGGTGGTGCCCCGGTATTCGTGGCAGATCAGGCAGTCCTTCCGGAATCGGATCGGCTGGTAGTAGTGGTATTCGGCGTTGTCGTCGGTGCGGAAGTCGCGGCACTCGAACCGGCCGGCGGTCGCCGGGAGCGGCTGGCCCGGCATGACCGCCGACTCCTCGACGAACTCGTCGAGCACCGCCCGGTCGAGTGGCCGATAGCCCTCCCTCTCCTCCGCCGAGGCTTCCGGTCGCAGAAACCGCCACTGGTACCGCTCGCCGAGCAACCGCTTCTCCAGGCTCTCGATCGTGCTGGCGTATTGCTGCTCCTTTTCGAGCATCTTCCAGTGGTGCTGGAGCATGATCGCATCGACCACATGCCGGGCGGTGGCCTGGCTGCTGGAGTAGACGAGCCGCTCGGTGCGGCTGCCGTACCACCAGAAACTCCCGGCGATCAGCGCGAACAGGCAGAGCCCGAACAGGAAGCGGACCTTCCGTTCGAGGCTCGTCTCGCCGAGGATGTCGCGGAGGGAGCGGTAGGACATGGGATGGCTTTCCAGACTGCATCCTACCCCGCGCCACGGCGGCCGCCCTACAGCATCTCGACCGGGTCCACGTCCACGATCCAGGCCAGGTCGGGCGGCGTCTTGAGGCCGAAAGTCGCCCGGCGGACCAGCTCGCGGAGGGCCTCCCCGGCGGGCCCGTGGAGCTGGACATGCCACCGGAACCGCTCCCGGAGCCGGGGGATCGGGGCGGGCGCCGGCCCGAGCACCCGCACCGCCGGCGGCGATCCGGCTGGCTGTGATCCAGGCGGTGCGGCGGCAAGCTTCCCCGCCTCGGCCCGGAGCCGCTCGGCCAGGTGCGCCGCCCACTCCCGCACCCGCTCCTCGTCGCGGCCCCGAACCACGAACCGGATCACGTGCCCGAACGGCGGATAGAGCAGCGCCTCGCGGATCGGCAGCTCGCTGCGGACGAAGGCCTCGTAGTCGTGGGCGGCGGCGGAGCGGATCGCCGGATGCTCGGGCGTGCTCGTCTGGACCACCACCCGGCCCCCGAGCGGCCCCCGGCCGCTGCGGCCCGAGACCTGCGTGACGAGCTGGCAGGTTCGCTCGGCGGCCCGGAAGTCGGCCAGGTGGAGGGCCGCATCGGCGTTCACCACGCCCACCAGCATCACGCCCGGGAAGTCGAGTCCCTTGGCGATCATTTGCGTACCCACCAGGATGTCGAGCTGCCGGTCGCGGAAGGCGTCGAGCGTCTTCTCGTGGCTGCCGGGGTTCCGCATCGTGTCGGTGTCCATCCGGGCCACGGCGGCGTCGGGGAAGGCCCGTCGGATCATGTCTTCGAGCCGCTGGGTGCCGGTGCCCCGCTGGGCGAGGCCGGGAGTCCGGCACTCCGGGCAGTCGGCCGGCAGCCGGGTGACGAGCCCGCAGCCGTGGCAGATTCCCCGGTTGCCCGGCTGGTGGAGGGTGAGAGCCAGGTCGCACTGCCGGCAGCGGATGCAGTGGCCGCAGGCCCGGCACTGGACCTGGGTGGCGAAGCCCCGTCGGTTGAGCAGGAGCATCACCTGCCCCCCCTGCTCGAGCGCCCAGCGGATTCCGGCGGCCAGCCGCGGGCTGACCGCCCCGCGGGCCCGGGCGGCGGGATCCCTGAGATCCACCGTGAGCACCGCCGGCAGCTGGGAGCCCCCCACCCGGTCGGCCAGCCGGCACATCCGCCACTCGCCGGCCAGGCACCGGGCGAAGGTCTCGAGGGCCGGCGTCGCCGAGCCGAGCACGAGCGGCACCCCTTCGGCCCGGGCAATCCACTCGGCCACGTCGCGGGCGTGGTAGCGGGGCGACGTCGCCTGCTTGAAGGAGCTCTCGTGCTCCTCGTCGATCACGATCAGCCCCAGCCGCGGCGCGGGCGCGAAGATCGCTGAGCGGGCCCCACCCACCACGTTCCCCCGGCCGGCCGCGATCTCCCGCCACTGGGCGTGCCGCTCGGCGGCGGTGAGATGGCTGTGGAGCACGGCCACGGTGCCGAACCGGGCCCGAAAGCGATCGCAGGTCTGCGGGGTGAGGCTGATCTCGGGCACGAGCACGATCGCCTGCCGGCCGAACGAGATCGTCTCCTCGACCGCCTGCAGGTAGACCTCGGTCTTGCCGCTGCCGGTCACCCCGAAGAGCAGGATCGTCTCGTGCCGGGCGGCCCGCATCGGCCCGGTGATCGCGGCCAGTGCTTCGGCCTGGGCCGGCGAGAGCGCGGCCGGCCGCTCGTGGGCGATGGCCTTGCGATCGCCCCCTGCCGGCCGGCGGGCCTCCACCGAGCCCGCCTCCCGGAGGAGCCCGTTCTTGACCAGCCGGCTGACGACCGCCCGGCTGGCCCCGCTGGCCGCCGCCAGCTGCTCGGCGGTGGCGGGCTGGCGGGCCGCGGCGAGCACCTTCGCCTGGGCGGGGGTGAGCTTCCGCTCGGGCGGGCTCTCACCGGCCACCAGGAGCGGCGACCGCCGCGGCTGCCGCCGGAACCGCACGCCCGCCGGCAGGACCGCCTCGAGCACCTCTCCCCGGCGGGCCATCCACCGCTCGGCCATCCACTCGGTGAGCTCAAGCATCCGCCGCGAGAGGAGCGGCTGCTCGTCCTCGACGGCCGCCACGCTCTTGAGCGGCGTCTGCGGGAGTTCGCCCGATCGCACGGCCACGCAGTAGGCCAGCCGCGGCCGGTTGGCCTTGCCGAGCGGCACCCGCACCCGCCGGCCCGGCTCGACGCTGCCCGCAAGTGGCTCAGGCACGAGGTAATCGAGCGGCTTGTCGACGCCGTCGGGGAGGATCACCGTGGCGATCGTGCCATGCCGGGCGTCGTCATCGAGCCACTGTGGGCGGTGCTCGAAGAGGTCCCGCTGGGAAGATGGGTCGGGCGGCATGCGACCGATTCTAAGGGATACCCTGCGGGGACTGTCCCCGCAGGGGACTGTCCCCTTTCCTGGCGCCCGCAGGGGACTGTCCCCTTTCCTCACGGTTCGCCACACCTCCCGCTACTCTTGTGTCCCGGCTGCGGCCAAGCCAGGAATCAGGAGCCAACCCTCTCATGCGAATCGGCATCTTCGGCGGGAGCTTCGACCCGGTGCACTACGGCCACCTGATCGCGGCCGAGGCGGCCCGTGAGCAGGCCCGCCTCGACCGGGTCGTGTTCGTGCCGGCCGCGGCGCCGCCCCACAAGCCCGACCGGATCCTGGCCCCCCCGGAGGCCCGGCTCGAGATGCTGCGGTTGGCGATCGGAGGCCACGACGCCTTCACCGTCTCGACGGTGGAGCTCGATCGCGGCGGCACAAGCTACACCGTGGACACGCTCGCCACGCTCGCCGCCGAGCATCCGGCCGACAGGCTCGTGCTCGTGCTCGGCCCCGACGCCCTGGGCGGGTTCGACACCTGGCGGGAGCCCGGCCGAATCGCCGACCTGGCCGAGATCGTGCCGGTCGAGCGGGAACAGCTCGACGATGTTGCGGCGGCCGCGGCTGCAGGCGACCTGGCCACGCTCCTCGGCCCGGAGCGGCTGGCGATGATCCTCGGGCGGCGGGTGCGGATGCCCGCCATCGGGATTCGGGCCACCGACCTGCGGGCTGCCGTGGCCGCCGGCCGCAGCATTCGCTACCGCACCCCGCGGAGCGTCGAGCGCTCCATCACCACCCACGGCCTCTACCGCTGAGGAGGCCGCCGCGTCCTCGCGAATCTCCCTCAGGCCGACTCACCACCGCCGCGGGCCGCGGGGGGTCCGCCGGCGGGGCTGGGCGGACGACTCGCGATAGACCCGATTGCCGGAGACGGAGGCCGACCGGGGAGCCCGGTAGAAGCCTGGACGGCCCATGCCCACGGCCATGCCGGGGCCGCCGTAGAAGCCCGACCCCATCATGGGGCCGGCACCGCGGAAGCCGCCGGGGCCGCCCATGCCCACCCCGATGCCGATGCCCCCCATCCCAAACTGGGCCTCCGCTGAGGTGCCCTTGAGGGCACAGACGCCGAGGACGATGGCAAACAACAACCCGCTCGCAAACCGCTTCATGACGATTCTCCAGAAAGTGCAAAAAGGTCCCGCCGCGGCCGCGGCGCACCAACCCCGGAGCCTACCAGCGGCCTGCCGGCAGGGCGAGCAATCGGTCGGCGGCTAGGTTCCGCCGGCCGCTGCCAGACGGGCGGCCAGGAGGCGGCTCTTGGGCTCGGCTGCCACGCGGGCATCGATCGCCAGGGCCCGCAGGATCACCGCCAACCGGGCGGCCGGCCCCTGCTCGAGGTTGAGGATCAGATGCTGGCGGCCGGCCACGAGGCAGGGCCCGCCCGGCAGTTCGCCCAGCGGCTCCTCCCGCACGACGTAGCCCAGATCGGTGGCCAACTGACAGGCTTCAGCGAGCAGGCCGAGGGTGTCGTTCATGGCTGATCGAGCCGGCGGATCTCAGTGCCCCCACCGAGACGGCAGGCCCCGCTGCTCCCGGCGAGCATCGATCGCCCGCCGATACTCGGTGTAGCGGGCCCGGTCCTGGGGGCTGGTGCGGTCGAGCATCGACTTTCGCCACCGGTTTCGCTCCTCCTCCGACCGGCTGGCCCAAGGGGTGCGGGCGGGCTGCTGGGATGTCGCCTGCGAGGCGCCGGCCGGCGTCGCCGCCTGCCCGCCCCCCAGCGCCGACATCACCGAGCGGCCTGCCTCGAAGGCCTTCCGCATCATTTCGTCCTGGTTGATCTGGCGGTCGAGTTCGGCCTGCCGCTGCTCGGGCGGGAGGGCGAAGTAGGAGTCGATTCGGGCCCGAAACGCCGCCCGAAACACGTTGCCGGCCGACCGCTCCACCTGGGGCCGGAGGTGCTCGGGGAGCTGCTCCATCTTCTGGCGGATCTCCATCATCGAGGTGACGGCCGCCGTCGCGTCGGCGAGGTTCGCCGGCCCACCCCCCTGCCCGTACCGCTCCCGGGCCTGTTCCTGGAGGACGAGGATCTCCTGGACCCGCGGGTCGGTGCCGAACCTGATCCAGCCGGCCAGCCAGGCGACGGCCACCGCGGTCAGGGCCAGGGCCGCGAGGACGATCCCCCGAGCCACCCAAGGGGAGGCCGATTCCTGGTCGCGGCCGGCCGCGGGGCGGGCCGAGCGGAGGGTGGCGGTGCTCATGATGGTGAGTCTCCGGAGAGCGTGGGAAAGGAGCGGTTGGCTGCGGGGCGGGTCGGTCGCGGCCGGCGACGGAGAGGGTCAGAGGTTTTCCACATGGCCATCGAGATAAAGGAAGTTGCGGGCCCCTTCAGGCGGCGTCGGCCGGTCGTTGAAGTCGGTCTCGGCGGAGCTGCGAAACAGGCTGAAGCCGCCATGAAAGGCATCGAACTCGTAGAGCACCCAGAGCCGCGCCGAGGAGCCCTGGTTGCCCCGGTAGGTGAGCGCCTCCTCGCGGGTCCGGCCCACGGTCTTGCCGGAGGCCGAATCGGTCCGGGTGAGCCGGCGGGCCGGATACTCGTAGCTCGTGCCTTCGAAGGGGATGTCGCGATACTCGGGAGGCCGGTCGGCCAGGGAGCGGCCGATGCCCGCCAGCTTCGCCTCATACTCGGCCATGAAGGCCTGCGGCCGCACGAAGTAGGACGAGTCGGACGGACACCGGAATCCCTCCCGGTTGTCGTCCATGAACGGACCGATGGCAGCCACGATGCTGGGCTTGATGGGCCGCTGGGCCGTGAAGAACTCGAGCTCCTGGCTGGGCACGACGGCGGCGTCGGGAAAGCGGCCCTTCTGCCCCTGCCCGCTCTTGCGGTCGAGGTAGATCTGGATCGCGATCCCGATCTGCTTGAGGTTCGACTTGCAGGCCGTTCGGCGAGCGGCCTCCCGCACCGACTGCACCGAGGGGAGCAGGAGGCCGATCATCAGGGCGATGATCGCGATCACGACGAGCAGTTCGACGAGGGTCATGCCGGCCGGGGAGCGACGGGGGTGGCGGTGAAGCTGCATCTGAAGGGGAGCCTGCGTGACGTGGGGCGAGGTTGCGGACGGCCGCGGCCGATCGGACTCCGACCCGGAACTCCGCAAACTCGCTCCTGAGGGAAGGTTTTACCCCGTTTGCCGGCGGCCGGTTTCCCAGGCGGGGCATCCCGGGCCGGAGCACGCGTCTCACGGGGCGAATGACGGTCCGTCTAAGTTCAACGGTCGAGGAGCCGTCGCGGATCGCTGCTGCAAGTGTAGAGGCCCGGGCAACAGGGGGACGATATCGAACTCCAGGGACCCGGTCTCGACGGAACCGGCGTTCCAGCCTTGGGTCCGGGTGGGCCGGCCAGGGGCGGGATGGGCGGCATGCAGGCAGGCAGCTGATGGACTCTGAGGCTCTGAACCGCGACCGAGGCAAGGGCCTGCCTGCCCCGGCAGACCCCCTCCTCCGCGGGGAGCTCGAGCGTCGCCCCGGTCAGACCGCGGCCCGGTCCCAACTGGCCGCGGCTCGGGCCCAACTGGCGGCGGGACAGGCCGACCTGGCGGCGGCTCGGGGCGAGATCGAATCGCTCCGGGCCGAGCTGCTCGCGGCCCGCAAGCAGGCCACGCTCGGGGAACTCCTGGGCACGACCACCCACGAGTTCAACAACGCCCTCACGACGATCCTCAACTACGCCCGCCTCGGCCTCCGGCACCGCGACCAGGCCACCCGCGACAAGGCGCTCGAACGGATTCTTTCGGCCGGCACCCGGGCCGCCAAGATCACGGCCAGCGTCCTCTCGATGGCCCGCAACCGCTCGGCCCGCTTCGAGCCGCTCGACGTCCACCTCCTGGTGGAAGACGTGCTCGTGCTCCTGGAGCGGGAGATGATGAAGTATCGCGTCCAGGTCGAGCGGGAGTTCGCCCCAGTGCCGCGGGTCTCAGCCAACCCCGGCCAGCTCCAGCAGGTGCTGCTCAACCTGCTCGTCAACGCCCGCCAGGCGATGCCCTCGGGAGGGCGGCTGATTCTCCGGCTCTCCCACGACGAGCCGGCCGGCTTCGTGGACCTGATGGTTCGCGACACCGGCTGCGGGATGACACCCGACGTGCTGCGGCGAATCTTCGAGCCCCGCTTCTCGACCAAGGCCGGCCCCGACGAGACCGGCAAGGGGGGCAGCGGCCTGGGACTCACTGCCTGCCGCGAGATCGTCGAGGCTCACCGCGGCCGGATCCGCGTGGAAAGCGCTCCCGGCAAGGGCACCGCGATCACGGTGCGGCTGCCTGCCGAGGCGACCGTCCGCAAGTCGGCCTGAACGCCGTTGCCTTCACGGCCAGACGGGGGGTAGGCTCTGCGGCCCGGCTCTGCGGCCGCCGGCCGGCTGCTGCCGGCCGTGCTCTCGAGTTCCTGTTGGCGAGGCCCCAATCGTGCACGCATCCTTCCGGCGATCCTTGGTTTGTGCCCCGCTGGTGGTCGCCACGGCAGCCGCGATCATGCCGCTGCCGCTCTCACCCTGCGGTGCGGCCGACCAGGCAGCCCCTCCGGCGGTAGGCTCCCGCGGCCCCACCGTGCCACCGGTGCCCGCCGGTCCGCCGGCCGCCCTGTTCGCCTACATCGAGCGGCTCACCGATCCGGCCGCCCTCCCCTCCTCCCGCGGCCGCCTGCGGTATTACCAGCGGAAGGCGGCGGCGGCCACGGCCGAGGCCGCGGCCCGGATCATGGCCCAGACGAAGGCCGGCGACGCCGAACATGCCAGGGCCATCGAGCTGCGGTTCACGGCGCTCGAGGCGCTGCGGCGGTTCGAGGAGCCGGGGTCGGCCGCGGCTCTCGCCGCCTTCGCCGAGTCGCTCAGCAATTCGCCCGATGCCGCGGTGGCCGAGCGGGCCCGCCGCCTGGCCCTGCGGGCCCAGATCGACGCCGCGCTGGAAGCCGGCCGGCCCGACGATGCCGCCCCCCTGGTCGGCCGGATCGCCGCCCTGCTCCGGCAGGCTCCCGACGACGCCGAGCTCGCCGGGGCGGCCGTCGGCCTGGCCACCAAGCTGGGCCGCCTGCCGGGCGGTGAGGCCGCCGCGGCGGCCGCCCTCGACGCCTTCCTGCCGATCCTCGAGGCAAGCGACAGCGAGATGGTGCGAGGGATGGGGGAGCGGGCCGCCGGCCCCGCCCGCCGGCTCGACCTGCCGGGCAATCCGATGAAGATCACCGGCACGCTCCTCTCCACCGGCGAGCCCTTCGACCAGGCCAGCCTGGCCGGCAAGGTCGTGCTCGTTGATTTCTGGGCCACCTGGTGCGGCCCCTGCGTCGCGGAGATCGGCAACCTGAAGGCCGAGTATGCCAAGTGGCATGCCAAGGGCTTCGAAGTGGTGGGGGTGAGCCTCGATGAGGATCGCGACACCCTCGAGCAGTTCGTGAAGGCCAGGGAGATCCCCTGGCCGATCCTCTACGAGGAGCCGGGGGGCCCCGACTGGCGACATCCGCTGGCCACCTACTACGGGATCACCGGCATCCCGACCGTCGTGCTCATCGGCCGCGACGGCAACGTGATCACGCTCGACGCCCGCGGCCGAAAGCTCGGCGTCGCCCTGGAAAAGCTCCTCGGCGAGCCCGCTGCCCGGATTGGCGATCGCCGCTGACGCCCCCAGGAGCCGTGGGGCGGACTTCTCGTCTGCCGGAGTCGAGACCGCTTCGTGACAGGTTGCGAACCTGCCCCACGGGGCCCGCTAGGCGCTCTTCGTGCGGGTCTCCCGGAGGGGGAGCACCGGCTCCTCGCCCGCCACGTTCCGCTCGTTGATCACGTAGGTCGCCCCCTGGTGGTCAGGGAGGTCGAACATGATGTCGAGCATCGTGTCTTCCATGATGCTCCGCAGGCCGCGGGCCCCGGTTTCCTTTTTCATGGCCTTGCGGGCGATCGCCCGGAGGGCCTCGTCGGTGAACTCGAGGTTGCAGTTCTCGAGGCTGAACATCTTCTGATACTGCTTGACCAGCGCGTTCTTCGGCTCGGTGAGCACCTTGACGAGCGCCTGCTCGTCGAGCGGCTGGAGCGAGGAGAGGACCGGCAGCCGCCCCACGAGCTCGGGGATCAGGCCAAACTCGAGGATGTCGTCGGAATCGCCCTGCGGCAGCAGTTCGGCGAGATCGGCCTCGCCCCGGTGGCTGGTGGGCTGGCCGAAGCCGATCGCCCGCTTGCCGAGCCGCTTGGCGATGATCTTATCGATGCCCACGAACGTCCCGCCACAGATGAACAGGATGTTGGAAGTGTCGAGCTGGATGTACTGCTGCTCGGGATGCTTGCGGCCCCCCTGCGGAGGCACGTTGGCCACGGTCCCTTCGAGCATCTTGAGGAGCGCCTGCTGGACCCCCTCCCCCGACACGTCGCGGGTGATCGAGACGTTCTGGCTCGTCTTGCCGATCTTGTCGATCTCGTCGATGTAGAGCACGCCCCGCTGGGCCGCCTCGATGTCGTAGTCGGCGGCGTTCAAGAGCTTGAGGAGCAGGTTCTCGACGTCCTCACCGACGTAGCCGGCCTCGGTGAGCGTGGTGGCGTCGCCAATCGCGAACGGCACGTCGAGGATCTTGGCCAGGGTGCGGGCCAGGAGCGTCTTCCCGCAGCCGGTCGGCCCCATCAGGAGGATGTTCGACTTGTCAACCTCGACGTCGCTGCCATCGCGGCCCAGGTTGAGCCGCTTGTAGTGGGTGTGGACCGCCACGGCGAGCACCCGCTTGGCATGGTGCTGGCCGATCACGTATTGATCAAGGTGGGAGACGATTTCCCGGGGCGAAGGGATGGCAGTGAAGAGCTGCTTGCTCGTGCCCCGCCGCCGCTTCTCCTGCTCGAGGATCGACTGGCAGAGCTCGATGCACTCGCCGCAGATGTAGACGTCACCCGGACCTTCGACGAGCGGCCCGACGTCGCGGTAGCTCTTGCGGCAGAACGAGCAGAAGGCGTTCTTCTTGGTCGTCCCGCCGGCGCCCCGACGTCCCAGACCTCCCGTGTCTTTTCCGGTTGGCATCAGTTCATTCCCTCGCTTCATCCGACCCGACGGGATCCACGCGCGGCCGGTGCCGCCCGCGGAGTTCGGGTATGCCGGACCGCGCGTGCGGCTCGACAAGTGTTCTTATTTTTCGGAATTCTTCCTCGCTGAGCACACCCTGATCCCGGAGATTTTTGAAGTCTGCGAGCCGGCTGCCCCAATCCTCGCCTCCCGATCGGCCAAATCCGCCAACTCCGTCACCGCTCGCTCCGGTCGTGCCGCCGCCGCTGCCGCCGAGGATCTGCCGCCGGAGGGCGGCCAGGCCCACCACCCCCGCAGCCACGAGGGCCACCAGCAGGAGCAGATTGACGACCACCAGACCTCCTCACGACACCGCTTTCAACCTGCGCACAACCAGTTCACAGCCGGCTCTGGTGAGCCGCTCGCGGGAACCCTCGCCGGCTCTGCGTTACTCCTTCTAGAACCAGCATTATGGCAGGGCACGGCGACCCGAGTCCAGTAGAGATTCCCCAACCCCCCGTCTTTGCCACGGGTCGCGGACTGCCGGCCCTGGGTCTTCGGAAACGATGGGTAAACCCTTCCGATTCTGCCGAAAATGAGTGACTTTGACGCGCTCGGTTTGCCGATATCCACGACATGGGTTCGTTCGTGAGATCTCCGGCACGATCGCGCTTCCTTCGCTGGCGGGGGTGGTCTGGCAGCCTGACCTTTTCTGGCGGCCTGACCTTTTTCGGGCTGGTCGCGCTCGCCGTGCTGGTCATGCCGGCCATCCTTTCGCTGGCTGACCTGCCGGGAATCCCGGCAGCCCGCCAGGCGCGGGCCGATCGGCTGGCCGAAGCCGCCGGGCTGCCGCGGCTCGTCCGCACCAATCAGCGGACCTTCGCGATCCCGTTCCGCCTGCCGGAATCCCGGGATCCCGATGCCGATGCGGCTCCCCAGCGGGTGCTGCTCAACGTCTCCAAAGACCTGGGCGGCACCTGGTCGGCCGCGGGCGAGACAGCCCCGGCCACCGGCAGCTTCACCTATACCGCCGACGTGGACGGGGAATACTGGTTTCGGCTCCGGGCCGTCGATCGCAAGGGCCGTTCCCGGGGCGGCGAGGGGCCCGACATCCGCGTCCTCGTCGATGCCGCCGGACCGCGGCTGGCCGCCCGGGTCTGGAAGGGGGCCGACGGTGAGATCATCTGCCGCTACGCCGCGGCCGACGACTCCCTGCGGCTCGACACCCTGGTCGTGGAATACCGCGGCGGCAACGAAAAAGTCTGGAAGAGCGTGGCGGCCGACGCGGTGCTGGCCCGGGAGCAGCCCGCCCACATGGTGGGCGAGACAATCTGGTGGGCTGGAGAAAAGGTCGACCAGCTCGCCGTGCGGATCACGATCAGCGACACCGCCGGCAACCAGACCGTCAAGCAGTTCTCGCTCGAGGCCTCCGATCCGGGCATCGACCAGTCGGCCCTGGCCGTGGAGTTGGGACTGCCCGCCCTGCCGGCCGCTCCCGCCGGCCGGCTGGCGGCCGACCACCCCGACTCCAGCGACCTCGCCTCGGGCACGAGGAGCGTGCTCTCTCCGGGCCAGCCTGGAGACAACGCTGCTGGAGCCAACGCTGCCTGGCCAGCCGAATCGGCCGCCTGGCGAGACGGCGGTGGCGGCTTCGCAAACAGCCGCGGATCCGTTCTCGAGGCCCCGCCGGCCGAACTCCCCCGCCGCCGCCCGGCAACGGCTGCCGGGCTTCTGCCGCAGGCCGGCCGACACGCCGCCAGGCAGGATTCACAGGCCGCTGACCCCCTGGCCGCCGCCGGTATCAGCCGCCCGGCCGCTGCCGGAGAGCCCTTCGCATACCGGGGGCGACCGCTTCACCTCGTCAACACGCCGCGGTTCGCCTGGGACTACGAAATCCCGGCCGTCAGGCGGACGGCCGGCCCGCTGCGGGCCGAGCTCTGGACGACCCGCGACGGCGGCGTCACCTGGCAGCGGGCTGCGGCGGACAAGGACTGCCGCAGCCCGATCGTGGTGGAACTGCCCCAGGCCGGCTTCTACGGGGTGCGGCTCGAGGTCGTGGCCGATGTTCCCGATGCCGACGGCAGCCCGCGGAGCGGCTCCGAGCCCGACGCGTGGGTGGGCCTCGACGACGAGCCGCCGCAGGTGGAGTTGGTGGCGATCGACCGCGACGAGACCGGGCCCGACGACGTGCTCATGATTCGCTATGCCGCCCGCGACCCGCTCCTCGAAAGCCGGGCCGTGCGGCTCCTCTACTCGCCGACCGCCGACGGCCCCTGGGCCACGATCGCCGCCGACCTGCCCGCCCAGGGCAGCCACCGCTGGGAGCCCGGCCGCAGCGTGCCGGCTCGGGTGTTCATCCGCGTCGAGGCGACCGACGCGGCCGGCAACCGGGGCTCGGCCGTCAGCGACGACGCCGTCTCGGTCGCGCCGACCCGCTTCCAGGGCCGCCTCGGCGGCGTCCGCACCCTGCCGCCGCCGTAGCCGCAGGGCGTTGCATGGCTGGCGGGGTGGCTGGCGGGGTGGCTGGCGGACCCACCGTCCCGGGGCTCGCGC